>NZ_JBFULD010000293.1:0-5387 GCF_056400505.1 Terrabacter sp. P5_B1 | reverse complement strand
GGAGCGGGTCTGCCGCATCGCGACGCCGCTGCTCGGCGAGCACATCCGGGTCGGGGACTCCCTGACCCTCGACCCACGGTCGAACTTCGTCCACGAGGTCATCCCGAAGCTCGAGGTCGAGGAGCTCGTCCTCGAGGAGGTCCCCGACGTCGACTACGAGGACATCGGCGGCCTCTCGGGCCAGATCGAGCAGATTCGCGACGCCGTCGAGCTGCCCTTCCTGCACCCGGAGCTCTACAAGGAGCACGCCCTGAAGCCGCCGAAGGGCGTCCTGCTCTACGGCCCTCCCGGCTGCGGCAAGACCCTCATCGCCAAGGCCGTCGCCGCGTCCCTCGCCCGTCAGGTCGCGGCGCACACGGGCAAGGCGACGGAGAAGAGCTACTTCCTCAACATCAAGGGCCCGGAGCTGCTCAACAAGTACGTCGGCGAGACCGAGCGCCACATCCGGCTCATCTTCCAGCGGGCGCGCGAGAAGGCCTCGGACGGAACGCCCGTCGTCGTCTTCTTCGACGAGATGGACTCGCTGTTCCGCACGCGCGGCTCGGGCGTCTCGAGCGACGTCGAGACCACCATCGTGCCGCAGCTGCTCGCCGAGATCGACGGCGTCGAGCGCCTCGACAACGTCATCGTCATCGGGGCCTCCAACCGTGAGGACATGATCGATCCCGCGATCCTGCGGCCCGGTCGTCTCGACGCCAAGATCAAGATCGAGCGGCCCGACGCCGAGAGCGCGCGCGACATCTTCAGCAAGTACCTCGTCGAGACGCTGCCGCTCCACGAGCACGACCTCGCCGTCAACGGAGGAGACCGCGATGCCACCGTCGCGGCGATGATCACCGCTGCGGTCGAGCGGATGTACTCCGAGATGGAGGAGAACCGTTTCCTCGAGGTGACCTACCAGGGCGGCGACAAGGAGATCCTCTACTTCAAGGACTTCAACTCGGGCGCGATGATCCAGAACATCGTGGACCGGGCCAAGAAGCTGGCCATCAAGGACTTCCTCCTGACGGGCCAGAAGGGCATCCGTGTGGAGCACCTCCTCGCGAGCTGCGTCGACGAGTTCAAGGAGAACGAGGACCTGCCCAACACGACCAACCCCGATGACTGGGCGCGGATCAGCGGCAAGAAGGGTGAGCGGATCGTCTACATCCGCACCCTCCTCAAGGGCAAGGACGGCACCGAGCCCGGCCGGTCCATCGCGACGGCCAACACGGGCCAGTACCTCTGAGAGCGTGCGTATGCCGTGTGGCCCGGGTCCCCGGGCCACACGTGGCCTCGCGACGAGTTTGAGGCCGCCACACGTGGCCTCTCGACGGGGTTGAGGCGGCCACACGTGGCCTTTCGACGGCGGAGGGGCGGCCACACGTGGCCTCTCGACGGTTGGGGTTGGCCGGGGGTGGCTAGCGCTGGTGGGGGGCGCAGGTGCGGCGGAGGGCATACACCCCCGCGGCGCGCCAGCCCAGCAGGAAGAGGGCGAGCACGACCGAGGCCACCACGACGAAGCTGGCTGCCGTGCCCGAGCCGATCGCGTGCCGCAGCAGCATGCCGACGAGGACGGTCGCGAACCAGACCGTGACCCCGGGCGGCACGTCGATCGGCCAGACCCGCCGGACGGCCCGCACGACGAGCCAGCCGACCGCGGTCCCGACGAGGAAGGGCCAGGCCGTGACGAGCGCGCCCAGCACGGGACCCGCCTCGTCGTGGCTCGCCCGCCCCACGCCCGCGAAGACCAGGACGAGCAGGACGTCGAGGACGAGCGCGACCGCGGGGCGGCGCCACCAGGGGGCTGTGCTCATGAGTGCGGGTCGAACGGGAGCTTCGCCTGCGGCGGCGCGTGCGTCGGGTCCACGCCCTCGAAGAGCGAGCTGACCGAACGGCCGTGGTGGATGCGGCTGATCGCCTCGGCAAAGAGGGCCGAGATCGACCGCACCTTGAGCTCGGGCCAGCCGTGCGGCGGCGGGACCGTGTCGGTCGTGACGACCTCGGTCACGAACGGGTGGTCGCGCAGCCGCTCGACGGCCTTGCCGGCGAAGAGGCCGTGGGTGCAGACGATCGCGGCCTCGGTGGCGCCGGCGTCCTTGAGCCGGTCCATCAGCTCGAGCATCGAGCCGCCCGTCGCGATCTCGTCGTCGAGGATGATGGCCCGCCGGCCCGACACGTCGCCCACGATGGAGTCGATGACGACCCGGTCGTCGGCCACGCGCTGCTTGGACCCGGCCGCCACGGGCAGGCCGAGGAGCCGGGCGAACTGGGTCGCGACCTTGGCGTTCCCGAGGTCGGGGCTGACGACGATCGAGTTCGTCAGGTCGTTGTCCCGGAAGTGGTCGGCCAGGACGCCGATGGCCGTGAGATGGTCGACGGGCGTGGAGAAGAAGCCGTGGACCTGCGGTGCGTGCAGCGCCATCGTCAGGACCCGGTGGCAGCCAGCCGTGGAGATCATGTCGGCGACGAGCCGGCCGCCGAGGGAGATGCGCGAGGCATCCTTCTTGTCCGAACGCGCGTAGGCGTAGTGGGGCATCACGGCCGTGATCTGGGCCGCCGACGCACCACGCGCCGCATCGATCATGAGGAGCAGCTCCATCAGGTGCTCCTGCGTCGGAGGCACGAGCGGCTGCACGATGTAGACGTCCCGCTGGCGGCAGTTCGCGAGCAGCTGCGCCTGGAGGCAGTCGTTGCTGAACCGTTTGATGTCGACGGGGGAGCGGGTCACCCCCAGGTAGGAGCAGATCCGGTCAGCCAGGGCGGGGTGCGCCGAGCCGCTGAAGACGACGACGTCGTTCACTTCGAGACCATCCCTCACGAGACTCGCGTGCGTTCGCAGACTAGCCGACCCTTCCCGGTCGTGCGTGCCGGGCGACCCACTGGGCCAGCTCGGCGCGGGCGGCACCGCCGACCCGGGTGGCTCCCGGGAAGCTCATGAAGCCGTGCGGGACGCGAGGGTAGTTCGTGTGCCGCACCTCGACGCCGGCCTCCCGCAGGGCTTCGGCATAGGCCGTGCCCTCGTCGCGCAGGGGGTCGAGGTCCGCGGTCTGGACGAGCGCCGGTGGCAGACCGGCGAGGTCCGGGGCGTGCAGGGGGGAGACCAACGGGTCGACCGGGGCCAGGGCGTCGTCCGCGTCCCCGAGGTAGTGCGCGAGGAACGTGTCCATGTCGCTGCGGGTGAGGATCGGTGCCTGGGCGTGCTGGGCCACGGACGGCGAGCTCATCGTCGCATCGACGGCGGGATAGACGAGCGCCTGGTACCCCACGTCGGCGCCACCCTCGGCGCGAAGCACCTGCGCGGTCACGGCCGCGAGGTTGCCGCCGGCGGAGTCGCCCGCGAGGCCGAGGCCCGAGTGCCGGATCCCGGCGCGCGAGGAGTCCGAGGAGTCCGAGGAGTCCGAGGCGGCCCAGCGGGCGGCGTCGACGCAGTCGTGCGCTGCCCGGGGCGCCCGGTGCTCGGGTGCGAGGCGGTAGTCGACGTTGAGCACCGCGACCCGCGCCTGATCGGCGATCCAGGCACACAGGGGGTCGTAGCCCCGGGTGTTGCCGAGCACCCACCCGCCGCCGTGGAACCACAGCATCGCGGGCAGCGCCTCGCTCCCGGTGTGTCGTGGTCGGTAGGTCCGCACCGCGACCTCGTGGCCGTCACGCGCCCGGAAGCTCGTGCCGCCGATCTCGACGCCGGCCGGGACCGATCCGGTGACCCAGGTGAAGGGTGCTCGGGCCGGCGCGAACCAGGCTCTGCTGCGGGCGATCTCGTCCGCTGACTGCATCCGCTCGAGACCGCGCGACCGGCTGAGGGCCCGGGCGAGGAGCTTGGTGCGCAGAGGCATGTCCCACGAGTCGCTGACCGTCACGGCGTCAGTCTGGCACCGCTCGCCGGGGTCTCCGGTACCGGGCGCAGCCCCAGGACGGCGACGCTGCGGTGAATCGGGGCTCACCTCAGGCAGGATTGGCTCATGCCCGGCGACTCGGAGAGGACGCAGCCCCCCACGGAAGGGGGCAGCTCGCGACCTGTCCAGAAGTCGGACGAGACCACGAGGGAGACCATGCGCCGAACGGCGGAGCACGTGCACGACCAGCTCGACGGGCCCGAGGTGACTCCCCGCGACCCCGGCGACGAGGGCAGCCCGGCTCCCACGCCAGACGTGGAGGTCATCGAGCCGCCCATCCCGGAACGGGTCCGCCGTCCCGCTGACGGGGTACGACTGGCCGCCGCTGTCGTGCTGCTCGTGATCGGGCTGCTCGTGGCCGATCTCGCCGCCGGCACTCGAGGCGCCGTCGAACAGGACCTCACCGACGCCACGGGCGGTCTGCCGAGGCTGCTCCTGACGCTCCTCGGGTGGATGAGTGGCATCGGCGTGCTGCTCCTGCCGATCGGGGTGGGGGCAGACCTGCTGGTGCGCCGTCGACCGATGCAGCTGATCCAGGCCCTGGCTGCCGCGGTCGTCGGCGGTGTCCTCGTCATCGTCCTGACGATTCTCGTCCACTCCGGCAACGGTGGCTTCGTCACAGACGTGCTGACGCGGCCCACCTCGTCGGGTCGGACCGGTCCGCTCGACATCGTCATCGTCTCGATGCTCGCCCTGCTCACGGTCGCGGACATCGCGGGCCGCAAGTGGATCTCGCCCATCGCGACCACGGTCGTCATCGCGACGCTCGTCACCACACTGCTCTCCGGCGCCATGACGCTCGCTGCCCTCGTGTGCTCGCTCCTCGTGGGCTGGATCGTCGGTCTCGTCGTCCGGCTGGTCTTCGGGGTGATGTCCACGCGGCCGCCGGGCACCGAGGTCGCCGCCGTTCTCGTCGCGGGCGGCCTTCCCCTGAGGCGGCTCGAGCTGATCGACGCGAACGACGCCGGTGACCGCCGCTACCTCGGTGCGACGCCGGGCGGCCAGCTGGACGTCCACGTCATCGACCGCGACACCTTCGGGCTCGCGTCCGGTCGCCGCCTGCTCCGCGTGCTGCGGCTGCGCAGCGGCTTCACCCGGCCCCCGGCGCTCACGCTGCGCTCGGAGGTCGAGCACCGCACGCTGATGGGACTGGCGTTCCACGATGCCGGCATCCGCGCCCCCAAGCCGGTCGTCGTCTCCGAGGTCGGGCCGTTCTCGGTTGTCATCGCCTACGACGAGCCGAGCGGCACGCCACTCAGTGAGGTCGTCGGTGAGGCCACCGGCGGTGGCGACGGGGGGCTCGACGCCGCCCGGCTCGCCGCCATCTGGCGCCTCGCGGGCACGATGCACCGTCGACGCCTCGTCCACCGCCAGCTCGGGCCGACGACGATCCTCCTCGACGACCGTGGCGGGGTCGCCCTGTCGAGGCTCGGCAGCGGTGACGTCGCCGCCGACGACATCAGCCTGCGCATCGACCTGGCCCAGCTGCTCACCACGGTGGCGCTCGCGGTG
>NZ_JBFULD010000292.1:0-5408 GCF_056400505.1 Terrabacter sp. P5_B1 | reverse complement strand
ACGTCGAGCGATGCGGGCCCTCGGGCGCCCCTCGCTGCTCCCACTCGGGCGCCTCGGTCACCGTGAGGTTCGTGTAGGTCATGGTCTGGGTGACGAGGCGCCGCGAGATGACCGCCGCGAGCAGGTTGCGCGCGACGGGACGCACGAAGGGCAGCACGAGGACGAGGCCGACGACGTCGGTGACGAAGCCGGGCACGAGCAGCAGGCCTCCCCCGACGAGCACGACGATGCCGTCGGCGATCTCGCGTGTCGGCATCCGCCCGCTGCGCACCGCCTGGTCGAGGGCGCGCCAGGCCTTGGCGCCCTCACGGCGGATGAGCCACGCCCCGAGCAGCGACGTCGCGACGATCAGCAGGAAGGTGGGCCACCCTCCGATGGCCTCGCCGACCGCGACGATGACGGCGATCTCGATGATCGGCAGGAGCAGCAGGGCAACCAGGGCCAGCTTCGTCAGACGCACCCGTCGAGCCTTCGGGGCGGAGCTCATGGCCGGTCCCCGACGGGCTCACGGCTCCGGACCCGGCCGGCCACCGTGCGCAGCTGGCCCATCCGGTGCTCCACACCCCAGCGGGTCACGCTCGTCAGGGCCTCACGGACGATGTCGTGGCCCATCTTCGAGAAGCCGACCTGGCGCTCGACGAACGTGATCGGCACCTCGACCACCGTGAGACCGGCCCGGAGGGCCCGGAGCGTCAGGTCGATCTGGAAGCAGTAGCCCTGCGACTGCACGCCGGCCAGCCCCATCGTGCGCAAGGCGCTCGTGCGGTAGGCACGGTAGCCGGCCGTCGCGTCGTTGACGTGCATGCCGAGYAGCACCTTGGTGTAGACGTTCGCGCCGACCGAGAGCACCTTGCGGTGCACCGGCCAGTTGCGCACCTCGCCGCCCCGCACCCAACGGGCGCCGATGACCAGGTCGGCGCTGCCCAGGGCGGCGAGGAGGGAGGGCAGCTGCTCGGGCAGGTGCGAGCCGTCGGCGTCCATCTCGACGGCCGCGTCGTAGCCCTCGTCGAGGGCGATCGCAAAGCCGGCGAGGTACGCCTTGCCGAGGCCCTCCTTCGCCGCGCGGTGGACGACGCGCACCTGCGGGTCCGTGGCCGCGATGGCGTCGGCGATCTCGCCGGTGCCGTCGGGCGAGCCGTCGTCGAGCACGACGACGTCGGCGGCGGGCACGTTGGCGCGCACCCTCGCGACGATGCCCGGCAGGTTGTCCCGCTCGTTGTACGTCGGGATGAGCACGGCCACCCGGGTCACCGGCTCACGCTGCATCATCGTCATCCTCGTCCTTCGTCGTGTTCTGCTCGTCCGCGCCACCCCGGCGACCGTGGCGACCTCCGTGACTGCCGCGACCGCCCCAGAGGCCCAGGGCGAGCAGCGTCAGCAGTGCAGCGGCGGCGACCCATTCCGGGGCCTCACCCACCCGGGTCGCCAGCGTCGTGGCGTCCCGCAAGGGTAGTGCCCCCCGAACCACCGCCTGTGTGAACAACGACGTCACCTGGTGCGCGGTTCCGTCGGGCGTGATGAGGGCGCTCTGACCGACGGTCGACACGTGGACGACCGAGCGGCCGAACTCCATGGCGCGCAGGCGGCTGATGGCCAGCTGCTGGGGCGACTCGGCGGTGTAGCCGAACGTCGCGTTGTTCGTCTGGACCACCAGGACGTTGGCTCCCGTCTGCACGGCGTCCCGCATGATGTCGTCGTAGGCGACCTCGAAGCAGATGGCGAGCCCGGCCCGGATCTGCTGCCCGGACGCCGTGGTCACGCGGAAGACCCCGGGCGCCGGGCCAGCGACGAAGTCCCGACTGACGAGGTCCACCTCCGTGCTGAAGTTGCGCCAGAACGACCGGTTGGGGATGTACTCGGCGAAGGGCACCGGGTGCCGCTTGACGTAGCGGTCGGTGTTGCCCTTGCCGGGCTCGAAGAGCAGGGAGACGTTCGACACGAAGCCGGCGGGCTCCTCGAGGAGGCCGCCGACGATGAGGGGGCGCCGCAGCGCGTCGACGGTCTCGAGGATGAGGGCCTTGGCGTCGGCGTTGCGCAGGGGGTCGATGTCGGAGGCGTTYTCGGGCCAGACGACGAGGTCCGGGGCGGGTGCCCGACCGGCATCGACCTCCCCCTGGGCCTTGAGGGTCGCAGCGATGTGGTTGTCCAGGACCTGCCGGCGCTCCGCGTTGAAGTCGAGCCCCGGCCGGGCCACGTTGCCCTGGACGCCGAGGAACTGGGCGGTCGGCCCGTCGGTCGGCAGCGGCACCGCGAGCCCCGCGACGCCCAGCACGAGCGCAGCGGCCACGAGGGAGGCCGGCCGACCCCACGGCATACGCACCGAGGCGCCGGCGGCGGCGTCGCTCCCCCGGTACGCGCTGATCGCCGTCAGGGCGGGCTGGGCCGCGAGCGCGAGCAGGGCCCCGCTCAGCGCGATGACGAAGGTGACGAAGGGGGCTCCGCCGAGGGCGACGAGGCGCCCGAAGGGCGAGTCCGCCTGGCCGAAGGCCAGCTTGAGCCACGGGAAGCCGCCATAGGGTGCACGGGCCCGCAGACCCTCCGTCACGACCCAGACGAGCGCGAAGGCGAGCGGTCGGACGCTCCCCCGGCGGCTCAACCAGCCGTAGAGCGCGCCGGCAGCGCCGATGAAGAGGGCCTCCAGGCTCGCGAGGGCGATCCAGGGCAGTGCGCCGACGTAGATGCCCGACCAGCTCAGCGTCGGGACGAAGAAGACGAGACCACCGGCCAGCCCCAGCAGGAAGCCGCGGCGAGCTCCGGCACCGGCCCAGGCCCACGCCCACAGGGCGAGCGCGACCGGGGCGGCGACCCAGACGTCGAAGGTCGGGAACGCCAGGCAGAGGAGGCCGCCGGCGATGAGGGACAGGAGGAGGCGCCGCACGGGGTTCACCGTATTCGGTGCGGTCGGGACGTCGGCGGTCAGGGGACGACGACGACCCCCCGGGCGGTCGTGGCGACGACCGGTGCGTCGAGCGACTCGGCCGCGGACGTCCCGCGCTCCGGGGTGCCGCGGGCGACGACGCGCACCTCGAAGTCCATCTCTCGCGAGCGCCGGCCGACGCGGATGATCTCGGCCGAGATCTCGATGACGTCCCCGGCGCGGACGGGGGCCTTGAACTGCACGTCGCTGTAGGACGCGAAGAGCCCTTCGTCGCCGTCGGTGACGATGCACATCTCGGTCGCGACGTCACCGAAGGCGGCCAGGGAGTACGCGCCGTCGACGAGGTTGCCGGCGTAGTGCGCGTGGCTGTAGGGCACGTAGCGGCGGTGCGTGACCCGCTGCCCGACGCTCGCCGTGGTGGGGCGCTCGGTCATGACTTCTTCGCCTTTCGCTGGGTCATCTCGTGGACGAGGTAGCTCGCGACCTCGCCGGGGGTGGTGCCGCGGCCGAAGATGCGGTCGACGCCGAGGGCCTGCTCCGAGCCGTCCTCGAAGCGCGGTCCGCCGGCGATGAGGATGGGCACCTGCCCCGCGGGGTAGGCCTCGCGGAAGGCAGCGGACATCTGCGTCGTGTTGTGGATGTGCGCGTCCTTCTGCGTGACGACCTGGCTGACGAGGACGGCGTCCGCCTTCTCGGCATGGGACCTCGCGACGAGGTCGGGCACGAGCACCTGGGCGCCGAGGTTCACGACCTTGATCTCGCGGTAGTACTCCAGGCCCTTCTCCCCCGCGAAGCCCTTGATGTTGAGGATGGCGTCGATCCCGACCGTGTGGGCGTCGGTGCCGATGCAGGCACCGACGACGACGAGCTTGCGGCGCAGCTGCTTCGCGATCGCGAGGTTGACGTCCTTGGCCGACAGCAGGGGGTACTCGCGCTCGACGACGTGGACCTCATCGAGGTTCACGAGGTGCGTCGTGCTGCCGTAGACGACGAAGAACGTGAAGTCGGGGCCCATGGCCTTGGCGTGCACGAGCAGGGCGGGGTCCAGGCCCATCTTGCGCGCGAGCTGCAGTGCCGCCCCCTCCGCCTTCTTGTCGTGCGGCAGGGGCAGCGTGAACGACATCTGCACCATGCCGTCGCCCGTCGTGTCTCCGTAGGGCCGGATGATGTCGGCACTCATCGCGTGGCCCTCTCCGTGGCCCTCTCCCTGGCCCTCTCCCTGGCCCCCTCCATGGACGTATGCCGGGTGGCTGCGGGCGGCGTCCAGGCGTCGAGGGCGGTGGTGGCCGGGTTGTCGTAGCCCGGCGCGCGCTCGCAGACGCCGTCGAGCCCCTTGCCGCCGGTGGCCGGCCTTCTCATGAGCCCGAACGTGCCGTCGGCGATGGCGGCGAGCAGGGGCGCATCGCCTGCCGGGTCGCTGTCGTGCACGATGCGCTCGAGCAGGTCGACGGCCTCGGCGAGCACCTGGCGGGCGCGGGTCTGGATGTAGCCGTCTCGCGGCGGGTGGAAGTCCTCGGTGAGCCCGCTCGCGGCGTTCATGACGTAGCGGACGTTCTGCAGGGCGAGGTCGCGGTCGGAGAGGAACGGCGTGACGACGGCCTCGGTCATCATGCCGACGAGCAGGATGCCCTGGCCGGTCATGGCGCCGACGAGGTTGAAGAAGCCGTCGAGCAGGTAGCCGCGGAAGACGTCGCCGGTCATGTGCTTGGTCGGCGGCATCCACTTGAGCGGGGCGTCGGGGAAGAGCTGGCGGGCCAGGAGGGCGTGGGCCAGCTCCATCCGGAAGCTGTCGGGGATCTCGGGGTTGATCTCGAAGGCGTGCCCGAGACCGAGCTGCCAGTCCTCGAGCCCGGCCTCCTTGGCGAAGCGCTCGTTGAGCAGCTGGCTCACCGTGACCGTGTGGGCGGCCTCGACCGCGTCGGCCGTCGTGAGGTAGTTGTCCTCGCCGGTGTTGATGATGATCCCGGCCCGGGCGTGGACCTGGCGCGAGAAGCGCTGGTCGACGAAGGTGCGGATCGGGTTGATGTCGCGGAAGAGGATGCCGTACATCGAGTCGTTGAGCATCATGTCGAGACGCTCCATGCCCGCCAGGGCCGCGATCTCGGGCATGCAGAGCCCGGAGGCGTAGTTGGTCAGGCGCACGTAGCGGCCGAGCTCCTTGCTCACGTCGTCGAGCGCGGCGCGCATGAGCCGGAAGTTCTCCTGCGTGGCGTAGGTGCCGGCGAAGCCCTCGCGCGTGGCCCCCTCCGGGACGTAGTCGAGCAGCGACTGCCCGGTCGAACGGATGACGGCGATGACGTCGGCGCCCTCGCGCGCGGCGGCCTGAGCCTGCGGGATGTCCTCGTAGATGTCGCCGGTTGCCACGATGAGGTAGATCCACGGCTTCGTCTTCGGGTCGCCGTGGCGCTTGACGAGGCGCTCGCGCGTCGCTCGGGAGCGGTCGATCGTCCGGAGGCCGGCCCCGACGCCCTTCGTCGCCGCACGACGGGCCGCCGTCGCCTCGCGGCCGGCGGGCAGCCGGAAGGACACG
>NZ_JBFULD010000291.1:0-5412 GCF_056400505.1 Terrabacter sp. P5_B1 | reverse complement strand
GCCCTACACCGGCCGCGGCGTCGTGCAGCGGATCATCACCGACCTGTGCGTCCTCGACGTCACGGCGGCCGGGCTGGTGCTGCGCGAGCTCGCACCCGGCGTCACCGAGCAGGAGGTGCGCGAGCGCACCGAGCCCGACCTCCTGAGCGCCCTGTAGGCCCGAGGCACCTGGCCCCACCGCGCACGGAGGGGCCAGGTCGTCGGGATCAGCTGCCGTAGTAGCCCATCAGGTCGGCGATGACGGCCACCGTCCCTGACGTGCTGCTCACCGAGGCGCTCGAGCTCCGGATGCCCGACACGACGGAGCCCGAGATCGCTTGTCCCGGAGTCACGTTCACGTTCGACGTGTTCGGCTGGGCCGATCCCGTCGCGTAGACCGTGAGGGCCGTTGGCCGCGTGGCGCTCGTGGCCGACAACGTCATCGCGACACCGCTCGCCGAGCTCGGGACGCCCGCGATCGGCACCGCCAGACTGCGTCCACCGACGAGTGGCTGGTACGGCGCGGCCCATCCGTATCTCGTGTCGAGCACCCGGCGGGGGCTGACCGGCGTGAACCGGGATCCGCTGCCCGCCACGAAGGCGCCCGCGACGTCGGCGACGACGTCCGTGGGCGCCGTGGCGTGGATCGTCACGGTGCCACCGGAGCCGACCGGCACCGTCGCGAGGTTCGCGACGGTCTGACCCGCGACGAAGTTGACGTTGGACGTCGACGGACGCGACGCGCCGCCCGCATAGGCCGTCAGGTGGCCGGCACCCTGCGCTCGCGTCGCGGTCAGGTTGAGGTTGACCGCGCGCGTGCCCGCGGGAAGCCCGGGCAACGCGATGGTGAGCGGGCGCGACGGGTCTACCCGCCTCGCGGGCGCGCCGAGGCCGGAGCGGGTGTCGAGCACGCGATGGAAGCTGCCCACCAGCCCGGACGAGGACCCCGTCGAGTAGTAGCCCGCGAGATCGGCGATGACGTGGAGGCCACCCGAGGTGTTGCGCAGCGTGACCGCCCCGCCGGGCCCGACCCCGACCGTCACGGCCGCGGCCGAGGTGCGCCCCGGACCGGTGTTGAGGACCGAGGAGCTTCGGGGCACCTGACCGGCGGGGAAGACGGAGACCGATGTGCTCCGCGTCGCTGCGGTCGTGGTGACGTTGAGCGTCACGGCTGTGACGTCCGCCGGCAGGCCCGGAGGACGGACCGTGATGCTGGCTCCGGGGACGAGCAGCGCACGGGGAGCACCGAGCCCACTCCTGGTGTCGATGAAACGGCGCGCCGCGACAGGGGTGTACCGACCGGCCCGGCCGGCGTACTGCCCGGCGCGCCACTGCGACGCCGCCGACGAGCGAATGCCCGCCACCTGCGGGTACGCCGAGTCGCCCGGGCATGAGGTGAGGCTGAGGTCGCGGTGGCCCATGACGCGCGGCTTGGTCACCCGTACGCCTGGGCTGTAACGCGTGCTACCCGCCGACAGCAGCGTGACGGAGGAGGACGGGTCGAAGGGAGTGCGGTCGGCCTCCCAGGCGATGACCTTGCCCACGGAGCTCTGCACCGCTGCAGGGAACGGGATCGACGTGAAGTCACCGATGACCGACACCCCGAAGGTCTCCTGGTTGAAGCCACCGGACTGGGCCCCCTGGGTGAAACCGGTGAGGCTGCCCTTGCGCCCCTCATAGATCCGCCCGTAGCGGTCGACGAGGAAGTTGTAGCCGATGTCGCACCAGCCCCGGCTCTGGGTGTGAAAGGCGAAGATCGCACGCATGAGGGCCGGAGCCTGCGTGGAGGTGTAGCTGTTCGCATCGACCGTGTGGTGGACGACGGCCGCCTTGAATCCGGCGAGCTGGTCCGGCTGGCACGGCATGAGCCTCTCGTCGGCGCCCCACTGCGCCCGGGTCACGATCGCCGGGCGGGCCACCGCTGGCGCGGACGCCACGGCCGACGCCGTCGTGGCGGCGGTGAGTGTCGCGGCGGAGTCCGTAGCGACAGAGGACCGGGCGCCGGCGACAGCGGGGGCGGCCGCTGGACCGGCGACCGAGCCGGCCGGGTCCACGGCGGCATCCGCCGGCGACGAGCCGCCGTCGACCACCGCGAGCTGAAGATCCTTGGGCGCGGCGCCGCTCGTGAGCACGCGCACCTGGATGCCGTCGGCGCCGACGGCCGCGACGGCCTCCGTCCCCGGCCTCGCCCGGCGACCCTCGGCGGATCCGGCGTCGGGCCCGTCCTCCAAACCGACCTTCACGTCCATCCAGCCCGTCCATTTGGCTTGGTGCCGCGTGCGCACCTGCACCGCGAGGTCTGCCGGGGCGTGGCCGGTGAACGTCACGCCGGCCACGTCGAAGGACACGCCGGTGTGCTCCGACTGTGCGACGATGCGGCGGCCCTGCGCGGCGGGAGATCCGGGTGCGGCGGGAGACGCCGGAGACGCTGGAGACGCCTTCGCCGCGGCGACCTCCGGAATGGCGAAGGTCGTCACGCGAGGCTTCACCGGTGCCGTGGCGTTGGTGCCAGCGGTGACGGTGGCCGGGCCGGCGGAGGTGCTGCGGAGGACGGTCTGCCCCGCGCTGGCCCCGATGGCAGGCATCGGGCCGGCGGCGGCCGGCGGCACCGCCCCCAAGGTGACGATCGCGGACAGCGCCGCGGCCGCCGCCGTGGCCAAGGGGATGGGACGTGGGTTCATGGAGGCTCCTTCCGGAGGGACGCTGTCGCGCCCCTTTTGTCAGGGTAGGTGACTGTTCCACGAGCCGCCTCCCGGACTTCTCGCGGTGTGCGGGTCACCGAGCGTCCACGGGGCCAGCAGCAGGACGGCGCCCTGCCCGCCACCCCGTTGCGGGGCCGAGCGCCCGGCAGCACCGCCCACGGGCCCGCATCACGCGGCAGCCGCCATGCCCGCGAAAGGGGCCGCGGCCACTCAACTATTCTCGCCCTATGCCGTCACGCGCCGCCATCCGTCCCGGGTCCCCCAAGGGGGCCACGCCACGGCTGCACCAGCTCGTGCCGGTAGTGATGGCGACCGCTGTGCTGGGCACGGCGGTCGTTGTGGGGGTGGCGTCCGACACCCCGGGCGTCGATATCACCAAGCAGATCGCGTACGTCCTTCTCGGGGTGGTGGCCCCGGGGACGATCGTCCACCGCAGCCTGCGGGGGCCTCAGGCGTCATGGGTCGTCGACCTCGCCCTGGGCGCCGCCACGGGGCTCGCGCTCGAGCTGGCGGCATGGGCCGCCTTCACGGCCCTGCACGTGCAGCAGGCGCTGTGGCTGTGGCCGGCACTGACACTGCCCCTGCTCCTCGTGCCCACGGCCCGTCGCCGGATCCTCGCCCGTCCGACGTCGTCCTGGGGACCGTGGCCCAGCGTGGCCCTCGGTCTCGCCTGCATGCTGATGGTGCTGCTGGTCTACCGCGGCTACATGGTCATCTATCCCCTACCGCCGGCCGGTGCCCCCTATTACCCGGACCTCCTGTGGCACATGGGCCTGATCCATGAGGCCACCCGGTCCGTGCCGCTCCTCACCCCTCAGTCGGTCGCTGACGGCACGCTTCGCTACCACTGGTTCTCTGACGCGCACATCGCGGCGTCGACGCTCATGACGGGTACCGACGTCGCTGTCGCCTTCCTGAGGCTGTGGATCCTTCCGGTGGTCGTCCTCGTCGTGCTGCTGACCGCCGTGCTCGCCCATCGCGTGTCAGGGCGTCCCTGGGTCGGGGCGCTCGCCGGCTGGTTGGTGGTTCCCACGCTGGGCTACACGTTCTGGCCGGGGACGATCAACCCCAGCAACCACCTCAACCCGCTGTCGCCGTCGCAGGTCTTCTCGACCGCGCTCGCGCTCCTGCTCGTCATCACGCTCGTTGACCTCGTGCGAACGGAAGGTCGGCCCCGAGCCACCACGGTCGTCGTCGCGGTTCTCGCCGCCCTGGCGACCAGCGGCAGCAAGAGCTCTGCCCTCCCGGTCGTACTCGGTGGTGTGGGCACCGCCTTCCTGGCCGCCCTGGTCCTGCGGCGCAACCGTCTCGTGCTGCTCGGGACCGGTGTCGTCGGGGCCCTTCTGGCTGCCGTCGCACTGGCGTTCGTGGCAGGTGGCGACGCCGGCTCGGGCTTCCAACTCTTTTCGGCCCTGTCCCTCTTCGCGCCCTACCGCGAGATCGTCACGCGCCGGCCCAACCTCGGCACCGGTGTGCTCGACGGACTCGTGCACACGCCGGGGGTGGGGCCCGTCCTGCTTGTCGCACTCGTGCTCATCGTGGTCCTCACCTACGGCCGGCTGCTGGCCGGCTTCATCCCCTTCTTCCAACGAGCCCTGCGCACTGACCTGGCCGCCTGGCTGCTGGCGGGTCTCTGCCTGACCCCGTTCATCCCCTTCTTCGTCATCGCCCACAGCGGTTACAGCCAGTTCTACTTCCTCTTCGGTGCGATCCCCTTCGGTTCCGCCCTGTGGGCGTGGAGCATCGGCGAGCTCATCGGGGACTCGCGCACGCGGGCGCGGGCGGCTGCGGCCACCCTCGCCGTCGTGGGTGTGCTGACGGCCGTCGCCGCTCTCGTGCTGCCTTCGCGCATGCCACTGGCCGGGCGGCCGGCGCAGGCGGCGCAGCTGTGGACGTTCGTCGGACAGGTGTCGGTCTGCGCCGCGGTCCTGCTCGTCATCCTGGTCGCGGCCCTCGTGCTGCGTCGTCGAGGGCGCGACTGGCTCGTCCCGGTCGCGGCCTGCGCTGTGGTCGCGCCACTGCTCGTCACCGGGTCGGTGGGGCTGCTCCGCCTGCCCAGCAAGGCCCCAGCCACTGCGGACCCTCACCTGCTCGCCCAGGACCTTGCCGCCGCCTGGATCGAGGGCCACGTGCCGCTCGATGACGTGATGGCGACGAACGACCACTGCCTGTCCGGCACCGGGACCTCCTGCAATTCCCGTGAGTGGTGGATCTCAGGCCTCGGTGGCAGGCGGGTGCTGCTCGAGGGCTGGGCCTACCTCCCCGGGGCGGCAGCCAACAAGGGCTACGACGACCCTGCTCTGTACGCCCTGAACCAGGCCGCATTCATCCGTCCCGACGCAAGCACCCTGGGTGCCATCCGCCAGCGCGGCGTGCGCTGGCTCGTCGCGGACTCCCAGGCGGGCGCCGTCTCCCCCACGCTGGCCTCCCAGACGACGAAGGTCTTCCAGTCGGGAACCGTCTCGGTCTACAAGCTGGGCTGAGCGGCTGTGCTGGGCCGGCGTCCGGCGCGGGCGTCGGGCCTCAGGGACGGGCCCTGCCGGTGCTCTGGAGTCGTAGCTGCAGGTCGGCCAAGGTGGCCTGGATCCCGGCCGGAAACGTCGTCAACGTCCGGTGGTCCAGCTCGGGCCAGACGCGAGACACGAGGCGCAGGTCCCTGCCCTGCATGGACGACGTCGGGCTGGCACCGAGCACGGTGGCCGGGCGGCGCCGAAAGATGCGGCGCAGCTCC
>NZ_JBFULD010000290.1:0-5505 GCF_056400505.1 Terrabacter sp. P5_B1 | reverse complement strand
CGATGACGCCGTCGGCGTACTTGCCGACCTGGGCCGCCTGGTCACCGGTCGAGACCCCCAGGCCCACACAGACCGGCAGGTCGGTGTGCTCGCGGGTGCGGGACACGAGTGCATCGGCGGCGTCGCCGACGCTGGTGCGCGCCCCCGTGACACCCATGACGGCGGTCGCGTAGACGAACCCGCGGCAGGCCGAGGTGACGGCGGCCAGGCGCTCCGGCGTCGAGCTCGGGGCGACGAGGAAGACCTTGTCGAGGTCGTGGGCGTCGGCGGCCGTGATCCATTCGCCGGCCTCGTCGGGGATGAGGTCGGGCGTGATGAGACCGGCGCCCCCGGCGGCGGCGAGGTCGGCGGCGAACCGCTCGACGCCGTAGCGCAGGACGGGGTTCCAGTACGTCATGACCAGCGCACCGGCACCGGCGCCCGAGACCTCACGGGCCGCGGTGAAGATGTCGCTCAGGTGCACGCCGCCGGCCAGCGCCCGCACCGCGGCGTCCTGGATGACCGGGCCGTCCATGACGGGGTCGCTGTAGGGCACGCCGATCTCGACGATGTCGACGCCGGACTCGACGAGGACCTTCATCGCCCGGATCGAGCCCTGGACGGTGGGGAAACCGACGGGGAGGTAGCCGATGAGGGCCGCACGGTTGTCGGCGCGGCACTTCTCGATGACGGTGCCGACGCTCACTGCTCGACCCCCATGGCCTTGGCGCCGCCGTCGTCGTCGGGGAGGCGGGTCCCGCCCTCCTCGTCGATGAGGCCGAACCACTCGGCCGCGGTGTGGACGTCCTTGTCGCCGCGCCCCGAGAGGTTGACGAGCAGGACGGCGTCGGGGCCGAGCTCGCGCCCGACCTTCATCGCGCCGGCGAGGGCGTGCGCGCTCTCGATCGCGGGCAGGATGCCCTCGGTGCGGGACAGCAGCGAGAGCGCCTCCATCGCCTCGACGTCGGTGATCGGGCGGTACTCCGCCCGCCCCGACTCGAGCAGGTGGGCGTGCTCCGGGCCGACGCTGGGATAGTCCAGGCCCGCCGACACGCTGTGCGACTCGACGGTCTGGCCGTCGGAGTCCTGCAGGACGTAGGTGAAGGCCCCGTGGAGCACGCCCGGGACGCCCGCCGCGAAGCGCGCGGCGTGCTTGCCGCTCTCGACGCCCTCGCCACCCGCCTCGAAGCCGATGAGTCGCACCGACCGGTCGTCGATGAAGCGGTGGAAGATGCCGATCGCGTTGGAGCCTCCGCCGACGCAGGCGAGCACGGCGTCGGGCAGGCGGCCGACGAGGTCGAGCACCTGCTGGCGCGCCTCGACCCCGATGACCCGGTGGAAGTCGCGGACCATCTCGGGGAACGGGTGCGGGCCGGTCACGGTGCCGAGGACGTAGTGGGTCGTCGAGACGTTGGCCACCCAGTCGCGGAACGCCTCGTTGACGGCGTCCTTGAGCGTCTTGCTGCCGTTGTCGACGGGCACGACGGTGGCGCCGAGCAGGCGCATCCGCGCGACGTTGAGGGCCTGCCGCTCCGTGTCCTTGCGGCCCATGTAGACGACGCACTCGAGCCCCAGGAGGGCGGCGGCGGTCGCCGTGGCGACCCCGTGCTGCCCGGCGCCGGTCTCGGCGATGACGCGGGTCTTGCCCATGCGCTTGGTGAGCAGCGCCTGGCCGAGGACGTTGTTGATCTTGTGGGACCCCGTGTGGTTGAGGTCCTCGCGCTTGAGGATGACGCGGGCGCCGCCGCAGTGCTCGGCGAACCGCGGCACCTCGGTGATGATGCTGGGCCGGCCGGTGTACGTGCGCTGCAGCCGCTCGAGCTCCCCGACGAACTCGGGGTCGACGACCGCCTTGCGCCAGACCTCCTCGAGCTGCTCGAGGGCGGGGATCAGCGCCTCGGGGACGTAGCGTCCGCCGAACCCTCCGAAGCGGCCGTATGCCGGCACGTTGGATGTCGTGGTCATGCTCACTCTCCTGCCGCGCCCGGGCGGGCCGTGGCCCGGACCGCGGTCGCGGCGTCGATGAAACCGCGGATCGCGGCCTCGGGGGCACCGTCCTTGACGAGGGCCTCGCCGACGAGGACCGCACCGGCGCCCGCGCGGACGTAGGCGGCCACGTCGGCCGGACCGCTCACGCCCGACTCCGCGACGCCGACGACGCCCTCGGGAACGCGCGGCAGCAGGTCGGTGACGGTGCGAGGGTCGACCTCGAGGGTCTTGAGGTTGCGGGCGTTGACGCCGACGAGAACGGGGTCGAGCGCGAGCGCCCGGTCGAGCTCGGCGGCGTCGTGGACCTCGATGAGCGCCGTCATGCCGAGGTCGCGGGCCTGGTCGTGCAGGTCACGCAGCAGAGCGTCGTCGAGCGCGGCGACGATCAGCAGGATGAGGTCAGCGCCGTGCGCGCGAGCCTCGCTCACCTGGTAGGCGTCGACCATGAAGTCCTTGCGCAGCAAGGGTGTTCGGACGGCGGTGCGCACCTCGTCGAGGTCGGCGAGGCTGCCGGAGAACCGTCGCTCCTCGGTGAGCACGCTGATGGCGCTCGCTCCGCCGGCGGCATACGACCGCGCCAGCAGGCCGGGCTCGGGGATCTGGGCGAGGGCCCCCTTGCTCGGGCTAGACCGCTTGACCTCCGCGATGACGGCGACGCCCTCGGCGGAGCGGATACCGGGCATCGGGTCGAGCGCGGGACGCACCGAGGTGAGCCTGGCCTCGAGCTCGGCGAGCGGCTGGGCGACGCGACGGCGCTCGAGATCCTCGCGGACGCCGCTGATGATCCCGTCGAGAACCGTCGACACCGCGCTCAGCTCTTGCCGACCGTGCCGGTGCCCGACTCGTCGGGGGCGTCGACGAGCGAGCCGCCCTGGGCGTGGTGTCCGTCATGGCCGAGGCCGGCCATCGACATGACCTTGCCCGCGCCGACGCCAATCACGATGACGACGGCGCCGATGATGCCGACGACCAGGCTGGGGATGACGATCGCGACCGCTGCGATGGCCGTGCCGAGCAGGATGATCCCGACTCCGGTCCAGGCGGCGGTGCTGTGACCGTGGTCCTCGTGCTGCTCTTCCATGGGGTCCTCTCTGGTCCGATCGGCGTCAGGCCCGTGGGCCGACGTGGGTCCATTCTGTCAGGTCTCGTCAGGGGCGTCGTCCAGGGTCGGGTCCCGCCCCTCGGACAGCTCGTCCCACGTGGTGCGCACCTGGCCCCTGGGTCCGCTCGCAGGCTTGTCGCCGCGTTCGTAGCGCCCCGAGAGACCGGCCCAGGACCGGCTCGAGACGGCGGTCAGGACGGCACCCACCGCCAGCAGGGCGGCGACGAGCACCGCGATCCAGGCCCACGCGGTGCTCGAACCCGTCGCGGCGGGTGCCGTCGTGCGGGCGAGCTCGCGTGCGACGGCTTCGGCCACCGTGGCCACGGGGCGCAGCGCGACGAGGAGGGTCATCGCCAGGGCGCCGAGCGAGGCCAGCACGAGAACGACCGCGGCGACGGCACGGATGACGCGCCCCCCGGTCATGAGGCCGAGCAGAGCCACGACGCAGACCGCCGTGAGTCCGACGACGCCCGGCGCGGCCGCACCGCCAGTCACGTCGGTGACCGCCTGGCTGAGGACGTCACGGGACTCGCCGCTCGCCCAGGTCCGCGTGGTGAGGCCGAGAAGCAGGGCTGCGGGGACGAGGACGACCAGCGCCGCGCGCTTCTTGTTGAGGACGAGGGGCCTGCGGTGGATGTGGTCCGCGGTCGGTTCGGCAGAGGTCATGCGCGGTGGTCTCCGAGGGGTCGCAGGCCCGCCGCGGCAGCGACGGCGCGCAGGGCGGCGGCGGCCTTGTTGACCGTCTCCTCGTACTCGAGGTGGGGCACCGAGTCGGCCACGATGCCCGCTCCGGCCTGGACGTGCGCCAGGCCGTCCTTGATGAGGGCCGTGCGAATCGCGATCGCCATGTCGAGGTCGCCGGCGAAGTCGAGGTAGCCGACGACGCCGCCGTAGAGACCGCGACGCAGCCCCTCGTAGGCGTCGATGAGGGCCATGGCGCGAGGCTTCGGCGCCCCGCTCAGCGTGCCGGCGGGGAACGTCGCGACGAGCGCGTCGTAGGCGCTCCGGTCGTCACGGAGGTCGCCGACGACGGTCGACTCGATGTGCATGATGTGGCTGTAGCGCCGGATCGACATGAAGTCGACGGTGTCGACGGTGCCGGCGCGGCAGATGCGCTGGAGGTCGTTGCGGGCGAGGTCGACGAGCATGAGGTGCTCGGCCCGCTCCTTGGCGTCGCCGAGCAGCTCCTCGGCGAGGTGCGCGTCGTGGTCGGGGCTCTTGCCGCGGGGACGCGAGCCGGCGATCGGGTGGGTGATCGCCTGTCTCCCCGTCACCTTGATGAGGGCCTCGGGGCTCGAGCCGACGATGTCGTAGGCCGAGCCGTCGGGGTGCGGCAGGCGCAGGAGGTACATGTACGGGCTGGGGTTGCTGACGCGCAGCGCCCGGTAGACGTCGAGGGCGTCGGCCCGGCACGGCACGGTGAAGCGCTGCGAGACGACGATCTGGAAGGCCTCGCCGGCGCGGATCGCCTCCTTGGCCTCCTCGACCATCGACTCGAACCCCGGCTGGGTGTGGCTGCTCGTCGGACGACTCTCGATCGGCTCGATGGTCGCCACCGTGCTCGGCGCCGGCGCCGCGAGCTCGTCGGTCATCCGGTCGAGCCGGGCGACGGCGTCGGCCCAGGCGTCCTCGATGCGCTCGTCGGTCGCGTCGTGGTTGACGGCGTTGGCGACGAGCAGCAGGGATCCGTCGCTGTGGTCGAAGACGGCGAGGTCGGTGGTGAGCATCATCGCGACCTCCGGAAGGTCGAGCTCGTCCCGGCCGCCGTCGGGCACGTTCTCCCACCGGCGCACGGCGTCGTAGGTGATGGCACCGACGAGGCCACCGGTCAGCGGCGGCAGTCCGGGCGTGCGCGGGGTGGCGAGGGCTGCGACGGTGTCGCGGACCGCTTCTGCGGGATCGCCGTGGGTGGGCAGACCGATCGGTGGTTCGCCGATCCAGTGGGCACTCCCGTTCTTCTCCGTCAGGGTCGCAGCGCTGCGGGCTCCGACGATCGAGTAGCGCGACCACACGCCCCCGTGCTCCGCGGACTCGAGCAGGAACGTGCCCGGAGCGTCCTTCGCGAGCTTGCGGTAAACCCCCACCGGGGTCTCCGCGTCGGCCAGCACACGGCGTACGACCGGGATGACGCGGCGGTGCTCGAGCGCGAGCTCGGTGAACACCTCGAGGCTCGGCCACGTGCGGCCCCACGCGAGGTCGGCGTGCGGCGCAGGAGTGGCGAGCGACGTGTTCGAGTCAGGCACCGAGCCATTCTGGCCCACCCGGTCGTATGCCGTGTCCCCGCCTCACCCGTCGAGAGGCCACGTCTGGCCGCCCCTCACCCGTCGAGAGGCCACGTCTGGCCGCCCTTCACCCGTCGAGAGGCCACGTCTGGCCGCCCTTCACCCGTCGAGAGGCCACGTCTGGCCGCCCTTCACCCGTCGAGAGGCCACGTC
>NZ_JBFULD010000289.1:0-5530 GCF_056400505.1 Terrabacter sp. P5_B1 | reverse complement strand
CCGCCACCCGCGCCGGCCGCCGACCGCGTGCTCCACGACGCGACGAGTCCGGCTGCGCGGGCCGAGGAGCTGCTGCAGGCCCTCAGCGACCGCCGCGCCGCCGCGCTGGTCGCCCGCGACGAGGCTGCGCTGGGGGGCGTCCACGCACCTGGTTCGCCGAGTCTCGCCAGCGACCGGACCCTCATCTCGGGGCTCAGGGACGCCCGCATCCGGTGGGAGGGGCTTCGGCTCGAGGTGGCCCGGGCCGTGTTCGTCTCCGGCTCGCCCTCGGAGGCGGTGGTGCGCGCCCGGGTCGACTGGACGGCATACGTCCTCGTCACGTCCGCGGGCGGCCGCGTCGACAGGGCCGCCGATGTCGGGCGTCAGCTCGACTTCCGCCTCGTGCGCGGAGGGCAGGGGTGGCGGATCAGTGCGATCAGCGCCGCACCAGCCACCTGACCGCGCCCTCGAGATCGGGGTGCTCGAAGGTGAACCCGGACGCCAGCAGCGCCGCGGGCTCGACGCGCTGGCTGGCGATGACGTAGTCGGCGAACTCGCCGAGAACGGCACGCAGCGCGAAGTGGGGCGCCGGGACGAACGCCGGACGCGAGAGCGCAGAGCCGATGGCCGCCGCGATCTCCCGTTGGCGAGCGGACCCGGGCGCGGCGAGGTTGAACGGTCCGGTGAGCTCGGGCCGGTCGATGAGGTGCAGGATGGCCCGCACCTCGTCGACGAGGGTGATCCACGGCCACCACTCGCGGCCCGACGCCATCGGTCCGCCGAGGCCCAGCCGGCCGAGCAGCACCACCTGCTCGAAGGCGCCGCCGTGGTGCGCCATGACGAGACCGGTGCGGACGAACGCGACGGGCAGCCCGGCCTCGACGGCCGGCTGCGCCGCGCCCTCCCAGCGCACGACGACGCCCGAGAGGTAGTCCTGGCCCGGCGCACTCGTCTCCGTGAGGTGCTCCTCGCCGCGGTCACCGTAGTAGCCGACCGCTGAGGCGTTGACGAGACGGACCGCCTCGCCGGTGCGGTCACGGTGCGCGACGAGGGCCTGGACGACCGTGCCGGTGGCGTCGGTGCGCGACCGCTCGACCTCACGCTTGTGCTCGGGGTTCCAGCGACGGTCGCCGATGCCGACACCGGCGAGGTTGACGACCGCGTCGACCCCGTCCAGCGCAGCCTCGTCGAGACGGCCGCGGGCGGGATCCCACCGGATCTCGTCGGGGGCTGCGGGGGAGTGGCGCACGAGGCGGAGGACCTCGTCACCCCGCTCTGCGAGCGCACGACGAAGCGCGCCGCCGATCAGACCGGACGAGCCGGTGACGGCGACGCGCTTCGTCATGGCGTGCTCCTCACGCTGGTGGACCTCAGGCCTCGAACTGGCCCTCTTCGAGCCGTGCCTTCATCGTGCCGAGGAAGCGAGCGGCGTCCGCCCCGTCGACGATGCGGTGGTCGTAGGACAGCGCGAGGTACATCATCGAGCGGATCGCGATGGTCTCGCCGCCGTCGGCGTCGGTGACGACGACGGGACGCTTGACGATCGCGCCGGTGCCGAGGATGGCCACCTGCGGCTGGTTGATGATGGGTGTGTCGAACAGTGCGCCACGGCTGCCGGTGTTGGTGATCGTGAAGGTGCCACCGGCGAGGTCGTCAGGCGTGATCTTGTTGCTGCGCGTGCGCGCGGCGACGTCGGCGATCGCACGGGCGAGGCCGGCGATGTTGAGGTCGCCGGCGTTCTTGACGACCGGGACGATGAGACCCTTCTCGGTGTCGACCGCGATGGAGAGGTTCTCGCTGCCGTGGTAGACGACCTCGTCGCCCTCGATGCTCGCGTTGACCATCGGGTGCGCCTTGAGCGCCTCGGTCGCGGCGAGGGCGAGGAAGGGCAGGAAGCTGAGCTTCGTGCCCTCGCGGGCCTCGAAGTCGCTCTTCACCTTGGCCCGCAGGCGCGCCACCCTGGTCAGGTCGACCTCGACRACGGTGGTCAGCTGGGCGGACACCTGCAGCGACTCGACCATGCGCGTGGCGATGACCTTGCGCAGCCGGCTCATCTTCTCCCGGGTGCCACGCTTCGGCGAGACCGACGCGGTCACGCTCGGTGCCGCAGACGCAGCCGGGGCTGCCGGTGCGGCGGACGCGGCCGGCTGTGCTGCCGGGGCGGGCTCGGCCGGAGCCTTGGCGGCCTCTGCCGCGTCGAGCACGTCCTGCTTGCGGATGCGGCCGCCCACCCCGGTGCCGGTGATGGCGGAGAGGTCGACAGCGTGCTGGTTCGCGAGCTTGCGCACGAGCGGGGTGACGTAGGCAGCGGCGTCGTCGCGCGACGGTGCAACGGCCGGCGCGGCCGCCTCGGGCGACTGCTGGGCCGGGGGACGCTCGGCGTCGGCCGGCTTGCCGGCGGCCTCCTGGCTCGCCTCCTCCGACGTCTCCTGTGCGGGAGCCTTGGGAGCCGCCGGGGCCTCGGCGGCCGGCTCCGGTGCCTTCTGGGGCTCGGGCTCGGGCGCCTTCTCGGGCTCGGGTGCCTTCTGGGGCTCGGGCTCGGCGGCTGCGGCGGGCGCGCTGCCACCGATGACGGCCAGGTCGGCGCCGACGGGCACCGTGTCGTCCTCCTGGACGAGGATCTTCGTCAGGGTGCCTGCGACCGGTGACGGGATCTCGGTGTCGACCTTGTCGGTCGAGACCTCGAGCAGCGGCTCGTCGACGGCGACCTCGTCGCCCTCGGACTTCAGCCAGCGCGTGACGGTGCCCTCGGTGACCGACTCACCGAGAGCGGGCATCGTCACCGTCTGGCCCTCGCCGCCGGAGGAGGACGATGCGGCCGCCTGCGGCTGTTCGGCCTGCGCGGCCTCGGGCTCGCTCGTGGCGGCCTGGGGCTCCTGCTCGGTGCTCGGTGCCTCGGGCGCCGGGGCTGCCGCCGGCTGGGGGGCCTCCTCGGGCTCCTCCTGCGACTCGGCGGCCGGCGTGTCGCCACCGGAGGCCGGGGCGCTCCCGTCGCCGATGACGGCGAGGTCGGCGCCGACGGGGACGGTGTCGTCCTCCTGGGCGAGGATCTCCTGGAGGGTGCCCGCCACGGGAGAGGGGATCTCCGTGTCGACCTTGTCCGTCGAGACCTCGAGCAGCGGCTCGTCGACCTCGATGCGGTCACCGACGTTCTTCAGCCAGCGGGTGACGGTCCCCTCGGTGACTGACTCACCCAGGGCCGGCATGGTCACGCGTTCTGACATGACGTGTTTTCTCCTCTTCCCAGTTTCTGGCTCAAGCGTGTGCGTGCAGGGGCTTGCCCGCCAAGGCCAAGTGTGCCTCGCCGAGCGCTTCGTTCTGTGTGGGGTGCGCGTGGATGAGACCGGCGACGTCCTCCGGGTGTGCCTCCCAGTTGACGATGAGCTGTGCCTCGCCGATCTGCTCAGCCATCCGGGCACCGATCATGTGGACGCCGACCACGGGTCCGTCGACCTGGCGCACGAGCTTGACGAAGCCTTGGGTGCCGAGGATCTGGGACTTGCCGTTGCCGCCGAGGTTGTACTCGTACGTCGCGACGTCGCCGTGCTTCTCGCGCGCCTGGGCCTCGGTCAGGCCGACGCTCGCGATCTCCGGGTCGCAGTAGGTCACGCGCGGGATGCCGCTCTCGACGATGGGCGCCGGCGTGAGGCCGGCGATCTCCTCGGCGACGAAGATGCCCTGGGCGAAGCCGCGGTGCGCGAGCTGGAGGCCGGGGACGATGTCGCCGACGGCATAGACGCCCTCGACGTTGGTGTGCAGTCGGTCGTCGGTGGGCACGAAGCCGCGGTCGACGGTGATGCCGGCCGCCTCGTAGCCCRGCCCCTCGGTGACCGGACCACGGCCGACGGCCACGAGGAGCAGGTCGGCCTCGATGCTCTCGCCCGACTCGAGCGAGACGGTCACGACGTCACCCTGCTGGGTCGCGCCGGCGAAGCGGACGCCGGTCTTGAACGAGATCTTGCGCTTGCGGAACGACCGCTCGAGCTGCTTGCTGATGGCCTCGTCCTCGGCGGCGACCAGACGAGGCAGGGCCTCGACGACCGTCACCTCGGCGCCGAAGCTCTTGAAGACGGAGGCGAACTCGACTCCGATGACGCCGCCGCCCAGTACGACGACGCGCGCCGGCACGTGGTCGATGGTGAGGGCCTGCTCGCTCGTCATGATGCGGCCGCCGATCTCGAGACCTGGCAGCGACTTCGCGTAGCTGCCCGTCGCGAGCACGACGTTGCGGCCCGTGAGCCGACGGTCACCCACGACCACGGTGTGCGGACCGTCGAGGACGCCCGCGCCCTCGACGTAGTCGATGGTGGCGGCCTTGACGAGGCCCTGGAGGCCCTTGTGCAGTCGGGAGACGACCCCGTCCTTGTAGGCGTTGACACCCGTCATGTCGACGGACTCGAACGTCGTCTTGACCCCGAACTGCGCACCCTCGCGCGCGACGTCGGCGACCTCGGCGGCGTGGAGCAGCGCCTTGGTGGGGATGCAGCCCTGGTGCAGGCACGTGCCGCCCAGCTTGCCCTTCTCGACGAGTGCCACCGAGAGCCCCAGCTCTGCCGACCGGAGGGCGCAGGCGTAGCCGCCCGAGCCCCCACCGAGGATGACGACGTCGTAGTCGCTGGCGGCAGCAGCCGGCATGTGGATGTGCTCCTTCGGGGTGGGTCGTCCGCTCCTGCCGTCGTGCAGCAGCCGAGCGGGGGACGTGCGGGAGTACGCGCGAGTGAGCGTACGGCCGGTCGTGCAACAGCATCTTGTCATTGATCCTGTGAGACGGCACAGGCAGGTCGTCACCCCCCGCGCGTGCTGCCCCCGTGTGCACGGCGCAACCACGTACAGTGCCGACATGGGCTGGTTCTCACGTCGCGGCGGCCGCAAGGGCGACACGCGTCCCGGCCGCTCCGACGGGCCGAAGATGGAGATCGATCGCAAGGCGGTCGAGCAGCACCTGCGGTCGTTCGTCGAGTCCCGTCTCGGGGTCGAGGCCTACGTCGAGCCCGCCACGAGCGTCACGCCGACGACGATCGTGCTCATCGCCTGGGACGGCGAGTGGACGCGCCGCGCGGTGACCTCGCCCAAGGACGGGTTCGAGATCAGCCACAGGCTCGGCGTCCCGGTCTACGACGTCAACCAGACCGGCTACCCGAACCGGATGCGTGAGTGGAGCAGGCGCCGCCGGCAGGGGGACGCCTGACCCGGGCACGCGGCATACGTCCTCGTCGGCTCGTCGCCGGTGAGGTGCAGAGAAAGGGAGTGGACCGGTCCCCGGTTCGCTGACAGGGTGAAAGATGTTCAGTCCGTGCCGGATCCGGCGCCACAGCACACAGGAGGTTCTCGAATGTCGAATCAGGATGGCGCATCCAGCGGTCCGAGCGAGGAGATGAAGGCCAAGTTCCGGGCCGCACTCGACAAGAAGCACGCGCACGGCGGCAAGGACGTCTCCGATGACCACGACCGCACCAAGGTGCACGGTGCGCACGGCCCCGCCAAGGCCCAGCAGATGTTCCGTCGCAAGTCCGGCGGCTGAGCGCGCCGGCACCCCGAGGCACGCCAGAGG
>NZ_JBFULD010000288.1:0-5534 GCF_056400505.1 Terrabacter sp. P5_B1 | reverse complement strand
GTCGGTGGCGGCCGCCTCGACCACCTCGGCCTCGTCGCCGGTCGGCTCGAGACGCACGAGCGGTGCGCCGGTCTCGACCTGGCTGCCGACCGAGACGAGCAGCTCCCGCACGCGCGCCGCGAAGGGGGCTGGGAGCACCGTCTCCATCTTCATCGACTCGAGGACGAGCACCGGTGCGCCCGCGGCGACCTCGTCACCCACCTGGGCCGGGGTCGCGACGACGAGCGCGGGCGCGGGCGAGCGCACGACGCCACCCTCGTCACGGGTGACGCGGTGGGTGATCCCGTCGACCTCGACGAGGTGGACGGGCCCGTGGGTGGCCGTGATGAGGCGGTGCGAGCGCCCCTCGACGACGATGCGGCCGGCATACTCGTCGATGCGGTCGAGCGTCACGTCGACGACGTGCTCGTCCCCGCCGTTCGTGATGGAGACGCGGTAGCGGTGCGACGCCGTGCGCAGCACCATGACCTTGTATGCCGTGCCGCGCAGCTTGAGGTCGATGGCGCGGCCGACCGTGTGCTGGACCTGCGGGCGACCGCCCCGGGCCGACTCGAGCAGGCGGGCGCGCTCGATGGCCTCGGCGTCCTCGTAGGCCTCGATGCCGGCGGCGACGAGCGCGACGCCGGAGTGGCGGTGCGAGACGAGGCGACCCTCGGCGCGGACGCGGTCGATCCAGCCGGTGTCGGCCGAGCCGTCGATGATCTCGGGCTGGTCGAGCAGGTCGAGGATGAAGCTCTTGTTGGTCGAGCCACCGTCGATGACGACGGTCGTCTCGGCCATGGCGCGGCGTAGGCGGGCGAGGGCCTCGTCGCGGTCGCGACCGTGGGCGATGATCTTGGCGATCATCGAGTCGAAGTCGGCGGGGATCGAGTCGCCTTCTCCCACACCGGTGTCCACGCGGATGCCGGGACCGGCGGGGAACTGGAGCAGGCTGATGCGGCCGGGGCTCGGCGCGAAGTCGCGGTCGGGATCCTCGGCGTTGAGGCGGGCCTCGACGGCGTGGCCACGCGGGGTGGGCCGGCCGCCCGGCAGGTCGCCGAGTCGGCCGCCGTTCGCGACGAAGATCTGGAGCTTGACGAGGTCGGTGTCGGTGACGACCTCGGTGATGGGGTGCTCGACCTGCAGGCGCGTGTTGACCTCGAGGAAGGCGAAGAACCGCTCGCCCGGGTGGTAGAGGAACTCGACGGTGCCGGCGCCGGCGTAGCCGACGGCGATCGCGAGTCGCTCGGCGCTCGTGCGGACCTCGTCCTCCTGCTCGGCGCTGAGGACGGGCGAGGCGGACTCCTCGATGACCTTCTGGTTGCGGCGCTGGACGGAGCAGTCGCGGACCCCTACGGCCCACGCGGCGCCCTGGCCGTCAGCGATGACCTGGACCTCGATGTGGCGGGCGCCCGTGACGAGCTTCTCGAGGAAGACGACGCCCGAGCCGAACGCGCGCTGCGCCTCGTCGCGGGTGCGCTCGTAGGCGTCGGTGAGGTCGGCGTCGGAGTCGACGCGACGGATGCCGCGGCCGCCACCGCCGGCGGTCGCCTTGAGCATGAGCGGGTAGCCGATGCGCGCGGCCGCGGCCTTGGCGTCCTCGAGGGTGTCGACGCCGCCGCGGCTCCACGGGGCGACGGGCACGCCGACCTCCTCGGCGATGAGCTTGCTGCCGATCTTGTCACCGAGCTTGCGCATCGCCTCGGGGCTCGGGCCGATGAAGGTGACGCCGACGCGCTCGCACAGCTCGGCGAATGCCGGGTCCTCGGCGACGAAGCCCCAGCCGACCCAGGCGGCGTCGGCGTTCGTCTCGCGCAGGGCGCGTTCGAGGACGGCGTGGTCGAGGTAGGGGCGCGCCGACGCGGGACCGAGGTCATAGGCGTCGTCGCTCTCGCGGACGAACATGGCCCGCCGCTCACCCTCGGTGTGCAGGGCGACCGTCTCGATGCGGTGGCCGTGCGCCCCGGCGGCCGCGTTGAGGTCCCGCACCGCGTGGATGAGCCGCATGGCGGCCTCGCCGCGGTTCACGATGGCGATGCGAGAGATCATCGGGGCTCCTTCTGCCGAGGGGTGGTGTCGCTCCCCCCGCAGCCTTCCACGCCAGCGCGGTGACCGGCGAGTAGACAGGCGCCGATTCGTCGGCCAGCTCAGGTCGGGCCAACTCAGGTCAGCTCGGCGATGACGGCCCGCACCATGCGGCGACCGTGCTCGGCCATCCGGGGGAAGGTGTGCCGGTAGTAGTCGATGCCGGTGATCGACGGGCCGAAGGCCCAGCCGCAGGCGCGCAGCCACATCGCGTCGTCGGGGGCGACGGCGTCCCGATACGCCTCGCGTGCTGCGCCGGTGAAGGTCCACAGGGCGGCCGCGAGGTCTGGCGCCGGGTCACCGACGCCGAGGGCGCCCCAGTCGATGACGGCGACGAGGCGGCCRTCATCGACGACGAGGTTGCCCGGCTGGAGGTCGCCGTGGATCCACACCGGGTCGCCGGCCCAGTCGGGCGCTGAGACGCACGCCTGCCAGGCGTGCTCGGCCGCCGCTAGGTCGATGCCGTCGTCGTGGGCCCGCAGGCGCTCGAGACCCGCTCGGACGGTGTCGTCGACGTGCACCAGCGGTGTGCCCCGCGAGCCCGGCGGCTTGCTGGGGCCGTCCGCGGCGTCGACGTCCCGCAGCCTCAGGGCGAACGCCGCGAGGTCCTGCGCGAGCTGCACGTCGTCGGACCCGAGTCGGGGAGGGGTGGATCCGACGACCCAAGGGACCACCGACCAGGCCCACGGGTAGCCCTCCGAGGGTCGACCGAGGTGGACCGGCACCGGCACGGCCACGGGCAGGTGCGGGGCGAGCCGGGGCAGCCAGCAGGCGTCGGACTCGGCCTGGCCCTGCGCCCACTCGACCTTCGGCATGCGCACGACGAGCTCGTCGCCGAGCCGGAAGAGCACGTTGTCGGTGCCCTCCACGTCGTCGGGCAGCGAGGTGACGGGCAGGTCCGCCCACTGCGGGCACTGCTCGACGAGGAGCCGCTCGACCAGCTCGGGCGTGGCGCGGACCTCGTCCTCATGCATCGGCATCCCGGTCACGCTAGGTGGGCGGCGCGCTCCCGGGCGACGGGTTTTCCGGACTGACACCGGCGACCGATAGCGTTCTGGCCCGTGACCACGATCGACGACGTCAGGCATGCTGTGCGCACCGCATCCGGGGTGTCGCTCGACGTCGTGCTCGGTCCGATGAAGTCCGGCAAGAGCCTGGCCCTGATCTCGACGCTGTCGCCGCTGCAGTTCACCCGCGTGCGGCACCGCGTCTACCAGTCGGAGCGGCACGTGCGCGACACCGGCGTCACCTCGCGCAGCGGCGGCGAGCTCGCGACGACGAAGGTCTCGTCCCTGCACGCCGCCCTCGACGAGCAGCTCGACGTCGTGGGCGTCGACGAGGTGCACATGTTCGATCTCGACGACATGGCCGTCATCGACGAGCTGCTGCGTCGCGGCACCCGCGTCGTCGTCGCCGGGATCGACCTCGACCACCGCGGCGAGCTCTTCGCCCCGGTCCGGGCCCTGCTCGAGCTCGGTCCCGACACCGTCGCCTACCGGCGCGCCGTGTGCGACCAGTGCCGTGACTTCAGCGCCACCCACACGCAGGTGCTCCGATCGGGCGAGCCCTTCCTCGACCACCTCGGCGGGTCCGAGGCGCTGCCCGACGACGGCACCTTCACCTACGAGGCGCGCTGCCGCTCCTGCTTCGTGCGTCCCGCACGGGTGGGCCTCGGGGTGGGCGTCCGGTGATGCTGCCCGGCTGCTGTGCACTGGGTTGTCACGTGACCCAGATACTCCTCGACACGGCCTGAGTCACCTGGCGACCCAACACACAGGGGCCGTGTCGGGTTACAGCGACGCGGCCCGCTCCCACGGGCGGTCGGACGCGAGGAACGGCTCCTCTGCGCCCATCCACGCGTCCCAGAACTGCTCCGCCTCCCCGGGTGCCCAGCCCAGATCGACGTCCCGTCGGATGCCACGCTCCCGCGCCTCCAGTCGGTCGGATGGTGCAGTCGCATGGCGTGAGTATGCCGTTGGGTCACCCCCCTGCCCCGTGCACACGCGCTACCGTGCCGAGGATGAGCCGTCCCGACAGTGCCGTCCGCCTCATCCGGTCCGCCGCGCTCATCGACACCGCGCCCTACGCGTATGCCGCGACGACCGACCCGGGGACGCGGCTCGTGTTCACGGCCGGAGCCTGCCCACTCGACGAGGCCGGCGCGACCGTCGCACCCGGCGACGTCGCTGCGCTGGCCCGTCGGTGCGTGTCGAACCCCGTGACCGCCCTCGAGGCCGCGGGCGCGACCCTGGGGGACGTTGCCTACACGCGGGTCCTCGTGGCGACGACGGTCCGCGAGGATCTCGTGGCGGCCTGGACCGTCGTCCACGACGCCTTCGGAGATCACGAGGTGCCGAGCACCCTGCACGGGGTCACCGTCCTCGGCTATCCCGACCAGCTCGTCGAGATCGAGGCCGTCGCCGCGCTCAGATAGCCGGTGCGGCCGGACGGCCGTATGCCGTGTCGCTCAGTTCTCGAGGTAGGGGTCGGTGAGGCTCCGGAGGTCGACGAGCGCCTCGACGAGGGCCCGGGACCGCTGCTCGCCCAGGTGCTCGCGCCACTCCTGCTCGATGCCGTCCTGCACGACCCGGGCGACCGCGATGACGGCGTGACCCTTGGCGGTGAAGCGGATGAGCCGGGCGCGGGCATCGCGTGGGTCGGCGACACGTTCGACGTAGCCGTCCTTCTCGAGCTGGTCGACGAGGTAGCCGGCAGTGGGCTTGGTGATCTGGGCGGCGTCGGCGAGCTGGGTCAGCCGCGAGCCGGCGTCGTCGATGCGTTGGGCCATCCGGGCCTGGGCCAGGGTCAGCGGGTAGCCGGCCTCGTTCACCGCGCGCAGGATGCGTTGCTCGAGGTGGCGGTAGGGGATGAAGAGGAGGACGCCCAGGCTCGGGTCTGGCACCGAAACCCCCTTGCACATCGCTGGGTCGAGTGGGAATGTAGTAAGAACTTCTTACCATAATCATGGGAGGTTCCCATGGACGACACCATGTGGAGCGCGCTCGAGCAGGAGCGCCTCGGTCTGGCGTCCCTGCTCGAGGAGCTGACACCCGCGCAGTGGGAGATGCCGTCGCTCTGCGCGCGATGGCGGGTGCGCGACGTCGCCGCCCACGTGGCCATGACGCCGACCGCGCCGACCACGTCGACGCTCCTGCGGCAGCTCGCCCGGGCGCGGGGCAACCTCTGGTCCGCCGGCGCGCAGATCGCCATCGACCACGCTCGACGCCCCACTGGCGAGATCGTGGAGCAGCTGCGGCGTGACGCCGCCGCACGGACCATGCCGAGGATCACGAACCCGGACAACCTCCTGATGGACGCCATCGTCCACGGTCAGGACATGGCGGTCCCCCTCGGCATCGGGCGGCCCGTGCYGGAAGAGGCCGGCCGGGCCGCCTTCGACCGGGTGTGGGGCATGGGCTGGCCCTTCCACGCGAGACGCCGCCTCGCCGGGTTGCGGCTCGTCGCCACCG
>NZ_JBFULD010000287.1:0-5565 GCF_056400505.1 Terrabacter sp. P5_B1 | reverse complement strand
CGCCACCGGTCGCGCCGGCAGCACCGGCCGCTGCAGCCCCGGCGCCGCGCGTGCGGCGGCGGTTGCGGCTGCGGCGGGAACGGCCCTCGTCGCCCTCCTCCGAGGCCGAGGCCGACGCCGACGACTCGGACGGCTCGGACGGCTCCGCGTCGTCACGGGCGCGGCCGGTCGAGTGCGAGCGACCGCGGTCGCCGCCACGCTCACCCCGCCCGCCACGATCGCCGCGACCGGCACCAGCGCCGGACTTCCCGTGGCGCTTGCCCGTCTCGCCGAGGTCCTCGATCTCCTCGGCTCCGAGGCCGGCCAGCTTCTGCTGCGAGCGCCGCAGGCGGCCCTTGGCGTCGGTGGGGATGTCGAGGTCGGAGTAGAGGTGGTCGGAGCTGGAGTAGGTCTCCTGCGGCTCGGGGATACCGAGGTCGAGCGTCTTGTTGATGAGCGCCCAGCGGTGCAGGTCGTCCCAGTCGACGAACGTCACGGCGACACCGGTGTTGCCGGCACGAGCCGTGCGCCCGATGCGGTGCAGGTAGGTCTTCTCGTCCTCGGGGCACTGGTAGTTGATGACGTGCGTGACGTTCTCGACGTCGATGCCGCGCGCGGCGACGTCGGTGGCGACGAGGATGTCGACCTTGCCGTTGCGGAACGCGCGGAGGGCCTGCTCGCGGGCACCCTGGCCGAGGTCGCCGTGGATCGCAGCGGCTGCGAAACCGCGCTCGACGAGCTCGTCGGCGACCTTGGCCGCGGTGCGCTTCGTGCGGCTGAAGATGATCGTCAGGCCGCGGCCGTTGGCCTGCAGCATGCGCGAGAGCATCTCGACCTTGTCCATGGCGTGCGCGCGGTAGACGAACTGCTCGACCGCCTTGACGGTGTGGGCGTTCTCGTTCTCGTCGCCCATCGCACGGATGTGCGTCGGCTGGGACATGTAGCGGCGGGCGAGGGCCACGATGGCGCCCGGCATCGTCGCGGAGAAGAGCATCGTCTGGCGCGACGCCGGCGTCAGCGACATGAGCGTCTCGACGTCGGGCAGGAAGCCGAGGTCGAGCATCTCGTCGGCCTCGTCGAGCACGACGGTGCGTGCCTGCGACAGGTCGAGGTGGCCCTGCTTGGCCAGGTCGATCAGACGACCGGGGGTGCCGACGACGACCTCCACGCCGGTCTTGAGGGCCTCGACCTGGGGCTCGTAGGCACGACCGCCGTAGACGGTGAGCACCCGGACGCCGCGCTTGCGGCCTGCGCGCTCGAGGTCGCTCGCGACCTGCACGGCGAGCTCACGCGTCGGCGCGACGGCGAGGGCCTGCGGCTTGCCGGGACGGGCGAGCGAACCGAAGGCATCCTCGCCCGGCGGCACGACGCGGTTGAGGATCGGCACGCCGAAACCGAGGGTCTTGCCGGTGCCGGTCTTGGCCTGGCCGATGATGTCGTGGCCGGCCAGCGCCACCGGCAACGTCATCGCCTGGATGGGGAAGGGCGTGACGATCCCGTGCTCGGCGAGCGAGGCGACGATGTCGGGGTGGACGTCGAAGTCCGCGAAGGTGACGTCGGGGGCGACCGGCGCCGGAGCCGTCTCGGTGAGGGCTTCGGTGTTGGTGGGCTCGGGCGCGTCCGTGGCGACCCCCGCGTCGGCGGGGATCTCGTGGGGCTGGGTCATGGGCATCTCTCGATCGGCACGAGCACCCCGCCTGTGCGGGAGCTCAGTGGCGCGTGACGGGCCGATCGGAGACTGTCAGGGACGGTGGGTGGCTCTCGCACGTCGTGAACACTGTGCGGGCTCCACCGGTGCGCGGGGTTCACGAGCACCACCTGGGCAAACCATCGGGCCGACCGGGCACCGAGTTGTCCGGCCCAGTCTACCGGCATGCGGGCAGAACGCCCGAACTCCATCACTAGATTGGGCCCATGAGTGAGGACGCGACGCCCGAGACCACCGAGGACAGCCTGGGGGAGCAGGGTGAGCAGGGTGAGCAGGACGGCGAGGCGGGCTACCTCGCCGCCGTCACCGACCTGCTCGGCGCGCTGGCCTACGGCGAGCTGCGCGCCTTCAGCCAGCTGGCCAAGGACGCCGAGCTCGCACCCACGCTGCGTCACAAGTCGGCGCTGGCCATGCTGGCCGCCCACGAGCTGAAGAACTACTCGGTCCTCACCGAGCGCCTCCGGTCGCTCGGCGTGGAGCCGGAAACGGCGATGGAGCCCTTCGTACCCGCCGTCGACGCCTTCCACGAGCGCACGAGCGCCTCGGACTGGCTCGAGGGCCTGGTCAAGGCCTACGTCGGCGAGGGCATCGCGCAGGACTTCTACCGCGAGATCTCGCGGTACGTCGACGAGGACACCCGCGCGCTCGTCCTCAGCGTGCTCGAGGACACGGGCCAGGCCGAGTTCGCCGTCACCGTCGTGCGGGAGGCCATCGCCGCCGAGCCGCGTCTCGCGGGCCGTCTGGCGCTGTGGGGCCGTCGTCTGGTCGGCGAGGCGCTCACGCAGGCGCAGCGCGTCGGCGTCGAGCGTGACGCTCTCGCAAGCATCCTCGTCGGGGCGCCGGGTCGCCCCGGCGCCGACCTGGCCGAGCTCGGGCGCATGTTCGCGCGGCTCACGGACGAGCACTCCCGCCGCATGGAGCGCCTCGGCCTGTCGGCCTGAGCAGGCGTATGCCGCCCTGCCCGCACATGCCGAAGGGCCCGACCGCATGGCCGGGCCCTTCTGTGGTCGGGTCGGTCAGACCGACTTGTGGCTCATGCGGCCGTAGACCACGATCAGGAGCGCTGCGACGATCGCGCCCAGGATGAGCGGGATCCACGCGATGCCCGAGTTGTTGGAGTAGCCCAGCTGGCGCACGACGAACGTCACGATGACGTTGGCGACGATGCCGATGAGGATCGTCACGACGAGCGAGATGTTCTGCTTGCCGGGGAGGATGAGCCGACCGAGGGCGCCGATGATGGCGCCGACGATGATGGCTCCGATGATGGTGCTGACCATGTGTCACAGCTCCTTCTGGTCACGGGTGACCGTTTGGTCCGCGAGGCCGCGGACGAACACGTGCAACGAGTTCAATCTCCCACCGCTTGGGGCGGGAGTGGTGGATGTGGCGGGTGTCGTTTCCATGTCAATTGGGCAGGAATCGAGCGGACGAGGCGCGGTGGCTTCCTCGGGGCTCAGCGCGTCGGGCGGGTGCCGGAGAGCATTCCGTAGCCCACGATGAGCGCGGCTGCGACGACGACGCCGATGAAACCGGAGATCCAGTCGATTCCCCTGGTGTCGTTGACACCGGTGGCCGTGTAGTAGATGAACGCGCCGATGAGCGACCCGACGGCGCCCAGGACGACGGTGAGCAGGACGCCCATGTCCTGCTTGCCGGGCAACACCAGTCGGGCGAGCGGTCCCACGATCGCGCCCGCGACGAGGGCCGCCAGGATGGTTCCGATCACGGTTGCGCCTCCTCCTTCGAACCCGCTCGGCGGGCGGTGACGGACCGGCGGTCCCGGCCCGTTCCTCCACCCTGTACACGTCCGGGGGCCGCCAGCCACGCCGGGACGTCGTCGGGCACGACGAGGGCCGCCGACCCGTTCCGGTCGGCGGCCCTCGTCACCGGGTCGACCTCAGGTCGTCACCACGCGGCGACGAGCGTGATCTCCTGCAGCACAGCTGTTCTCGTATGCGTTCAGTGAGCGCCGAACCCGACGCCCGCCTTGCGCTCGGCCCCCGTCGTCACGTAACCGATCGACGCGGACGGGACGATGACCCGGCCGCCCTTGTCGTCGGTCAGCTCGAGGACGTCTGACCCGAGCGCTGCCTTGACGGCGGCGTGGATCTCGTCGGACGACTGAGCCGTCTCGAAGGTGATCTCGCGTGCCACGTTCTGCACGCCGATGCGGACCTCCACGTCAAACCTGCTTTCTCCGTTCTGGTGGACACGGTCGACCGCGTCCTGTCGTCACCTTAACCAGCGGGGCTGCCGACGGATTCCCTTGCCGCGCCGCCGGGCCTGTCGCCCTCGCCCTTGTCCTCGGCGCGCCCGACGAGGGGGAAGGCGCCGAAGCCGCGGCGGATCAGGGCTGCCGTGATCCGGACGGCGGTCTCCTTGGAGACCTCCGCCTCGTGCGTCAGCCAGTGCCGGGCCGAGGTCTGGGCCAGACCGACGAAGGCCACGCCGACGAGCACGGCCTCCTGCTGGTCCATCGAGGTCTCACTGCGGATGATCTCGGCCATCGCCTCGGCGCACGTGAGGTCGATCTGGTCGAGGCGCCTGCGCACCTCTGGGTCGTTCGCGAGGTCGGACTCGAAGATGAGGCGGAACGCGGCGCCCTCCTGGCCGACGAAGTCGAAGTAGGCGCGCGTCATCGTGTTGATTCGTGCCTTGTTGTCCGAGAGGGCGAGCGCATCGCGGACGAGCTGCTCGAGCTCACCGGTGTGCTGGTCGATGAGCGCGAGGTAGAGCTCGAGCTTGCCGGGGAAGTGCTGGTAGAGCACCGGCTTGGACACCCCGGCGCGGCCGGCGATGTCGTCCATCGCGGCGGCGTGGTAGCCGTTCTCGACGAACACCCCCAGGGCGGCGTCGAGGAGCTGGGCGCGCCGCTCCGATCGGGGCAGCCGCTGCCCGCGTCCCGGCGGGGTCGTCTCGTCAGCCATGCGGATCCTCTGTGCTTGTGGGCGCGTTGCTCGTCGTCCTCGTCGTCCTCGTCGTCCACCCCCGCGGACGACCTTGTCCGTCTCACCATACCGAGCAGTACGGTGAGGGGATGTCGACGGATCCGCTGGTCAAGACGGGTCGGGCACTCAGCAGGGCCGAGACCACGAGGTACGCCCGACACGTGCTGCTGCCCGATGTCGGTCGCGACGGGCAGGAGCGGCTCAAGGCTGCGCGCGTGCTCGTCGTGGGTGCCGGCGGGCTCGGCTCGCCCGCCCTGCTCTACCTCGCCGCTGCGGGCGTCGGCACGATCGGTGTCGTCGACGCCGACGTCGTCGACCTCACGAACCTGCACCGTCAGGTCATCCACTCCGACGCCGACATCGGCCGACCCAAGACGGAGTCGGCGGAGTCGGCCGTGCACCGGGTCAACCCGCACGTCACCGTCGAGCGCCACGACCTCGCGCTCGACTCGTCCAACGCGCTCGAGATCATCGGCCGCTACGACCTCGTCGTCGACGGCACCGACAACTTCCCGACCCGCTATCTCGTCAACGACGCGTGCGTCATGCTCGGCAAACCGCACGTCTGGGGCTCGATCCTGCGCTTCGACGGGCAGGTCTCGGTGTGGTGGGCAGGCCACGGGCCCTGCTACCGCTGCGTCTTCCCCGAGCCGCCCCCGCCGGGGTCGGTGCCGAGCTGCGCCGAGGGTGGGGTGCTGGGCGTGCTGTGCGCGGCCATCGGCTCGGTCCAGTCGACCGAGGCGATCAAGCTGCTCCTCGGCATCGGAGAGCCGCTGACCGGTCGGCTGCTGGTCCATGACGCGCTGAGGCAGACCTGGGACACCCTGACCGTCCGCGCCGACCCGGACTGCCCCGTGTGCGGGACCGACCCGAGCGTCACCGAGCTCATCGACTACGTCGAGTTCTGCGGGGTGCCCGGTGCCGCAG
>NZ_JBFULD010000286.1:0-5571 GCF_056400505.1 Terrabacter sp. P5_B1 | reverse complement strand
GTGCCGGCGACGCTGGCGTGCGTCATGCGGCCCGGGTGCTCGATGAGCGACTCCACGCCGCCGAGGGACTCCCCCAGGGTCCAGAGGCTGACCGCTGCGCAGGCCTTGACGGCGGCGTCCTCGCCACGGCGCATGCGGAAGCTCACCATGCCGCCGAACCGCTTCATCTGGCGCGCCGCGACGTCGTGGTTCGCGTGGCCGGGGAGCCCCGGGTAGAGCACCTGCGAGACACCGTCGTGGCCCTCGAGGAACTCGACGACCTTCTCGGCGTTGTCGCAGTGGCGCTCCATGCGGATCGCGAGCGTCTTGAGGCCCCGGAGCGTCAGCCACGAGTCGAACGGACCGGCCACGCCGCCGATGCTGTTCTGGTGGAAGGCGATCCGCTCCTCGGCATCCTCGTAGCCGGGCACCGCGATGTCCTTGGCCGTCACGACGGCACCGCCGACGACGTCGCTGTGACCGCCGGAGTACTTCGTCGTCGAGTGCGTCACGATGTCGGCGCCGAGCGTGATCGGGCTCTGGAGGTAGGCCGTCGCGAAGGTGTTGTCGACGACGAGCGCCGCACCGGCCTCGTGCGCGATCGCGGCGATGGCCTCGATGTCGGCGATGCCGAGCAACGGGTTGGTCGGCGTCTCGACCCAGACCAGCTTCGTCTGCCCTGGACGGATCGCGGCGCGGACGGCCTCGACATCGCCCATGTTCGCGATGGAGTGCTCGATCCCCTGCGGCTTCGCGACCTTGTTGAAGTAGCGGTAGGTACCGCCGTAGGCGTCGTTCGGGACGACGACGTGGTCGCCCGGGACGAGCAGGGCACGGGCCACGGTGTCCTGGCCGGCCAGGCCCGAGGCGAAGGCGAACCCGCGGCTGCCGCCCTCGAGCGCGGCGATGCACTCCTCGAGCGCGGTGCGCGTCGGGTTGGCCGAGCGGCTGTACTCGTAGCCGCTGCGGAAGCCGCCGATGCCGTCCTGCTTGTAGGTCGAGACCTGGTAGATCGGGGTCACCACCGCACCGGTCAGGGCGTCGGCCTCCTGGCCGGCGTGGATGGCGCGCGTGGAGAAGCCGTGCTCGTCAGACATGGGGACGAGCCTATGCCCTTGCCGCCGAACCGCTGCCAGCCCCCACGGGCGCACGCCGCCCGGCAGCGGCGGTTTCGGCCTCGGCCACCTCCAGGTCTGAGATGCTGCCGACGTGGTGTACGACTTCGACTACTCGAACCACAGCCACCGACCTCGCGGCCCGGTGCTCTCGACGTTGTCGACCCTCGTCCCCGCCGTCCGCGCCGTCCAGGAGCAGGTGCAGCCGTATGCCGCGTGGTGGGAGTCCCACAACCGCGCCGCGGCCTCTGGTGGCGAGCCGCTGTGGGTGGCACTCGGCGACTCCATGACACAGGGCATCGGCGCGACTGCTCCCGACCGCGGCTGGGTCGGGCAGCTGAGCGGGCGTCTCGTGGCGCGCGGCTGGGACCACCGCCTCGTCAACCTCGGCGTCAACGGCGCGCGTGTCGAGGACCTCCTCGACCGACAGCTGCCCGTGCTTCGGGCGCTGACCGCGGAGGGAACGCCTGCGGCGCTCGTCACCGTCATCATCGGCTCGAACGACATCGTGGTGCGCCGCCACCGCCGCGGGCTCGCCGAGCGCTTCGACGGGATGCTCGACCTGCTGCCGGACCGCACGGTCGTGGCCAACCTGCCCAACCCGCACCGCGAGGCCAGGGTCATCGATGCCATGCTCCTCGAGCGCGCCGAGTCCGGACGGCTGGTCCTCGTCGACATCCGGCGCGACGGCCCCCGCTCGTGGCGGGGGCGCCTCGCCTCGGACAGGTTCCACCCGAACGACCAGGGCTACGCCGACCTGGCGACGATCGTCGAACGGGCGGTCGTGCGGGCCGGCCTGCTGACGCGCCCGTGAGCAGATCCGTCGATCAGTCGAGCGGGTCGAGGATGCGGTGGAGGAACTGGCGGGCACGCTCGGTCTGCGGGCGCGTCAGCACCTCGTCCGGGGTGCCGCGCTCGACGATGACGCCACCGTCCATGAAGAGCACCTGGTCGGCGACCTGCTGGGCGAAGCGGATCTCGTGGGTGACGACGACCATCGTCCAGCCCTGTGCCGCAAGGTCCTTCATGACCGTGAGCACCTCACCGACGAGCTCGGGGTCGAGCGCCGAGGTCGGCTCGTCGAAGAGCATGAGCTTGGGTCGGATCGCCAGCGCGCGGGCGATGCCGACACGCTGCTGCTGGCCGCCCGAGAGCTGGTAGGGGTAGGCCTCCGCCTTCTCCTCCAGCCCGACGAGGCGCAACAGCTCCCGCGCCTCGGTCTCGACCTGGGACCGGTCGCGGCGCTGGGCGAGCACCGGCCCGGCGGTGACGTTCTCGAGGACGGTCAGATGGGGGAAGAGGTGGTGCGACTGGAAGACCATGCCGCTCTGCGCGCGGAGCGTCGCGACCTGGCCCTTCGTCACCGGCCGCCCRAAGTCGACCTCCACGTCACCGATGCGCACGACGCCGCCGTCAGCCACGTCGAGGGCGTTGAGCGATCGCAGGACGGTCGTCTTGCCGGAGCCGGAGGGTCCGATGAGGACCGTGACACTGCCGGGAGCGACGTCGAAGTCGATCGAGCGGAGCACGGCGTGGTCACCGAACGACTTGGCGAGACCCGACACCGAGACGAGCGGATCGGCCTGCAGTGCAGTGGAGCTCAGGGAGTTCACGGGCTGGGTCATAGTGAGACGTACCTGTTCTGTCGTGCCTCGAGTCGGGCCTGCCCGACGGAGAGCGCGAGGCAGACGACCCAGTAGTAGACGGCCGCGACGCCGTAGAGAGCGAAGAACTCGTAGGTCGGTGCCGCAGCCTCCTGGGCCACGCGGAGCAGCTCGGTGACCTGGATGGTCGAGGCGAGCGAGGTGTCCTTGACGAGGGAGATGAGCGTGTTGGACAGCGGCGGGATGGCGGTGCGGGCCGCCTGCGGCAGGACGACTCGGCGCAACGTCGTGACGTAGCCCATGCCGACCGTCGAGGCCGCCTCCCACTGGCCCTTCGGCACCGAGAGGATCGCCGATCGGATGACCTCGGCGGCATAGCCACCGACGTTGAGCGTGAAGGCGAGCACCGCCGCCGGGAAGGGGTTGAAGCGCACCCCCAGCGCGGGGAGGCCGTAGTAGATGATGAAGAGCTGGAGCAGCAGGGGCGTGCCGCGGATCAGCGAGACGTAGAGCCGCGCCAGGCCCGAGACCACGCGCACCGGCGACAGCTGCATGAGCGCGACGCCGAGCGCGAGGACCAGCCCGAGGACGAAGCTGATGAGGGTCAGCGGGATCGTCGACGTCACCGTGGCCCGCAGCAGCGGGCCCAGCGAGTCGAGGATCAGCGAGGTCGACTGGTCGTTCACGACGCAGTGGCGGCGGCCGGCTGCTTCGAGACGTCGGCCGAGAAGTACTTCTGCGAGATCTTCGCCAGCGTGCCGTCGGCCTTGAGGTCGGCCAGCGCCTTGTCGATGGCGGCCACGAGGTCGGAGCCCTTGCGGGTCGCGACGACCTGCTCGGAGACGTCACCGGTCTTCGCCGCGACCTTGACGGCGTGGTCGCCGGTGGACTTCTGGTAGTCGAGCACGGCGAGGCTGTCGTTGACGGTCGCGTCGACGCGCGACTGCTTGAGCAGGGTGACGGCCTGCGTGAAGCCCTCGACGGACTCGACCTGGGCGCCGGCGTCCTTGGCGACCTTGGCCCAGTTGCTCGTCAGGCTCTGCGCGGACGTCTTGCCCTTGAGGCTCGCGAGCGAGGTGACCGACGTGTCGTTCGCGCGGGTCGCGATGACACCCTCGGACCACGTGTAGGTGCTGCTGAGGCCGTAGAGGCCGGCGCGCTCGGGGTTCTTCGTCACCTGGTTGACGACGGCGTCGTAGCGGTCCGCCGCGAGGCCGGCGAAGATGGCGTCCCACGGGGTCTCGACGTACTCCACCTTGACGCCGAGCTTGTCGGCGACGGCCTTGGCGACCTCGACGTCGTAGCCGGTCAGGGCGTTCGTCTTCGGGTCGTGGAACGAGAACGGCGTGTAGGTGCCCTCGGTGGCGACGCGCAGGACGCCCGCCTGCTTGACCGACGCGAGGTCGGAGCCGCCTCCTGAGCCGCCGCTGCAGGCGGTGAGGACGACGGCGACGAGCGCGGCGAGCAGGGCGGTGAGGGTGAACCTCGAACGCATGGAGACACTTCCTGGTGGATCGGTGGGGTGGGGTCGGACGGCCGCAACCTATAAGCCCATCTTGGGATAGGCATAATTCGGCGTCGATCCGTCCATCGCCTACCAACCGCCCTGCGGCCGTCGGCATTCCCGCTCGGCGTGTCGTTCCCCCGCCCCAGTCCTGCGACGAGCGCAGATGGCCCTCCAGGGCCGCCCGGTCCGTGCCGCTGCCCAGGTGCCTGCAGGGCGTCAGTCGACCCCGTGGTCGCGGGCCCAGAGGGCCGCCGACGTGCGGTCGCCGACCCCGATCTGGCGGAAGACGTTGCCGAGGTGCACCTTGACGGTGCGCTCGCTGATGCCGAGCGTGCGGGCGATCTGCTTGTTGGCCAGGCCGCGCGCAACGTGTGCCAGCACCTCGCGCTCGCGGTCGCTGAGCGCCGGCCCCACCGACGGTCGGTCGACCGACGGCAGCAGCGCCCGCGCGACCCGTGGGTCGATGGGGGCGTGCCCGGCCGCGGCGGCGCGAACGGCGGCGAGGACGTCGCCCGGCTCGCTGTCCTTGAGCAGGTAGCCGATGGCGCCGGCCTCGACCGCGGCGCGCACGCGGTCGGCCTCGGCGAACGAGGTGAGCACGACGACCGGCGCGGTGGCGCCGTCGGCCCGCAGCCGGCGGATGGCCTCGACGCCGTCGACGCCGGGCATCGAGAGGTCCATGAGGACGACGTCGGGGCCGAGCTCGCGCACGACCTCGACGGCGGCGGCGCCGTCGGCCGCCTCACCGACGACATTGAGGTCGCCGCTGGCGTCGAGGATGGTGCGCAGTCCGGCCCGGACCAGCCGGTGGTCGTCCACGACGACGACGGTCGTCATCGGTCCTCCCGCGTCGCGGGCAAGGCGAGCAGCCACTGTGTGCCGTGGCCCGGTGCGGAGCGGACCCGCAGGACGGCCCCGAGGTCGGACGCCAGGTCGGCGACCACGCGCAGGCCCAGGTGTCCCTCGGCCGGCGACGGCAACGCCGGGTCGAAGCCGATCCCGTCGTCCTCGACGCGGAGCGTGACCGGCCGGGCGGGATCGGTGTCGTCGAGGGCGAGCTCGAGCAGGACGTGGCTCGCGTCGGCGTGGCGCACGACGTTGCGCAGGCACTCGCGTGCCACCCGGTGCACCGCCTGCTGGGCCGCGGGTCCCAGCGCCTCGGTCGCGGCGTGGTCGACCTGGACGTCGACGGTGATGCCGCGTGCCGCGAGCGGGCGCGCGAGGTCCGACAGGGCCGCCGCGAGCCCGGCGTCGGCCAGGCGCGCCGGGTAGAGGTCGACGAGAAGGGTTCGGAGGCTCGCCACGCTCCCCCGCACCGTCGCGGCCGCTTCGCTCATCGTGCTGGCGAGGTCGCGCCGTCCCTGCG
>NZ_JBFULD010000285.1:0-5591 GCF_056400505.1 Terrabacter sp. P5_B1 | reverse complement strand
GGCCAGGCCCGTGGCCGCGTCGGCCAGGCGCTCACGGCCCGCCAGGCCGAGCTCGAGACCGAACGTGACGAGCGCATCCTCGTCGAGGAGCGAGTCGACGTCACCGTCCCCGCGCTGCGGCGTGCGCCCGGCGCCCGCCACCCCATCGAGCTGGTCGCCCAGCGCCTCGTCGACGCCTTCGTCGGGATGGGCTGGGAGGTCGCCGAGGGTCCGGAGCTCGAGAGCGAGTGGCTCAACTTCGACGCGCTCAACCTCGGGCCCGACCACCCCGCCCGGCAGATGCAGGACACCTTCTTCCTCGACCCGGTCGACTCCGGCCTCGTGCTGCGCACGCAGACGTCCCCGGTCCAGATCCGGACGATGCTCGAGAAGGAGCCGCCGATCTACATCGTGGCGCCGGGCAAGGTCTTCCGCACCGACGACCTCGACGCGACCCACACGCCCGTCTTCCACCAGATCGAGTGCCTCGCCATCGACAAGGGCCTGACGATGGCCCACCTGCGCGGCGCGCTCGACGCCTTCGTCCGCATCATGTTCGGCGAGGAGACGCGCACCCGCGTCCGGGCCAACTACTTCCCGTTCACCGAGCCGAGCATGGAGACCGACTTCCTCTGCTTCGCCTGCCACGGCGAGGAGACCTGGGGCAGCGCCGATCCGTGCCGCACGTGCGGCGGCTCGGGCTGGATCGAGCTCGGAGGCTCCGGCATGGTCAACCGCAAGGTGCTGCGCACGTGCGGCATCGACCCCGACGTCTACTCCGGTTTCGCGTTCGGGCTCGGCATCGAGCGGGCGCTCCAGCTGCGCCACGGCGTCCAGGGGATGCACGAGATCGTCGAGGGCGACATCCGCTTCTCGCAGCAGTTCGGGATGGGGGTCTGACATGCGTATGCCGCTCAGCTGGCTCGCCGAGTACACCGACCTCGCGCCCGGGGCCCGGGGCGCCGACGTGGCCGCCAGCCTCGTCCGCGTGGGGCTCGAGGAGGAGGACCTCCACGGTGGCGACATCACGGGGCCGCTCGTCGTGGGACGCGTCCTCGAGTTCACCCTCGAGCCGCAGAAGAACGGCAAGACCATCCGCTGGTGCACCGTCGACGTCGGCCAGAACGGCCAGATGCTGACCGAGGGCAAGCACCAGGAGATCGTCTGCGGCGCCCACAACTTCGAGGTCGGCGACCTCGTCGTGTGCGTCCTGCCCGGCGCCGTGCTGCCCGGCGGGTTCGAGATCGCCGCGCGCAAGACGTACGGCCACGTCTCCAACGGGATGATCTGCGCCGAGGACGAGATCGGCATCGGCCACGACCATGAGGGCATCATCGTCCTGCGCCGCCTGCTCGGTGACGAGAAGGCGGCGACGGTCCAGCCCGGCGACGACGCGATCGCCCTGCTCGGGCTCGGTGAGGAGACCGTCGAGACCAACGTGACGCCCGACCGYGGCTACTGCTTCTCGGTGCGCGGCCTGGCCCGCGAGTACTGGCACGCCCAGGGCAGTCCCGAGGGCGGCTACCGCGATCCAGCCGACATCGGGACGCCGCAGCCCAACACCGGCGGTTACGCCGTCGAGCTCAAGGACGAGTCGCCGATCGAGGGCAACGACGGCTGTGACCGCTACGTCGCGCGGATCGTGCGGGGCATCGACCCGACGCGTCCGTCGCCGGCGTGGATGAGCAAGCGCCTGACGCAGATGGGCATGCGTCCCATCTCGCTCGCCGTCGACGTCACCAACTACGTCATGCTCGCGCTCGGTCAGCCGCTGCACGCCTTCGACGTCGACCGGCTCTCCGGCTCGATCGTGGTGCGCCGGGCCCGCGGTGGCGAGAAGCTGACGACGCTCGACGACGTCGAGCGCATCCTGCACCCCGACGACCTGCTCATCACCGACGGCGGCGAGCAGCCGCTGGCCATCGCCGGTGTCATGGGTGGTGCGTCCTCGGAGGTGTCCGACGCGACGACCGACGTCCTCATCGAGGCGGCGCACTTCGACCCGACGACCGTCGCCCGATCGTCCCGCCGGCACCGGCTCATCACCGAGGCCTCCAAGCGCTTCGAGCGCGGGGTGGACCCGCAGGTCACCGCGGCCGCCGCTCAGCTGGCCGTCGACCTGCTCGTCGAGCACGGCGGCGGCACTGTCGACGACGGTGTCACCGACGTCGACCGGACGACRGAGCGCACGGCATACCTCCTCGACGTCACGGAGCCCGCACGCATCGTGGGCGTCGACTACCCGCGTGAGCGGGTCGTGGGCATCCTGCGTGACCTCGGCTGCCGGGTCGACGAGACCGGCGAGGGCACCGACGACACGCACGTGCTCGTGACACCGCCGTCGTGGCGTCCCGATCTCGTGGACGCGCCCGACTACGCCGAGGAGGTCGCGCGGATCGACGGCTACAACAACATCCCGTCGATCACGCCGACCCCGAGCGACGGCCGCGGCCTGACCCACGAGCAGAAGGCCCGTCGGGTCGTCGCCGACGCGCTGGCCGGGGCCGGGCTGACCGAGGTCCTCAGCTACCCGTTCGTCTCGGCGGAGCTCGCCGACCAGCTCATGCTGTCCGCCGACGACGACCGTCGTCACGCGGTCCGGCTGGCCAACCCGTTGTCCGAGGAGAGGCCGCTGCTGCGCACGTCGATCCTCGCGAGCCTCGTCGACACGATGCGGCGCAACGTCGCGCGAGGCCACAAGGACGTCGCGATCTACGAGATCGGTCTCGTCTTCCGTCCGGGCAGTGCGCTCGGCACGGCGCCGATCCCCGGAGTGGCCGCCCGCCCCGATGCCGACACTCTCGAGCAGCTGTATGCCGCCGTGCCCTCCCAGCCTCGTCGTGCCGGGATCCTCGCGACGGGCCAGGCCGAGCAGGCCGGGTGGTGGGGCCCGGGCCGTGCCGCCGACTGGAGCGACATGGTTGCCGCCGTGCAGACCGTGGCAGCCGCGCTCGCGGTCCCGGTCGTCGTGGCCAACGACCCCGGCCACGCCCCGTGGCACCCGGGGCGGTGCGCGCGGATGACGCTCGCCGACGGCACGCTCGTCGGGCACGCGGGGGAGCTGCACCCCAAGGTGGTCGCCGCCCTCGACCTGCCGTCCCGCTCCGTGGCAGCCGAGTTCGACGTCGACGTGCTCGTCGCCGCGAGCGCCGAACCGGTCCAGGCCCGTCCGTTCTCGACGTTCCCACCGGCGATGACCGACATCGCCCTGCTCGTCGCGTCCGACGTGGCCGCTGCCGACGTCGAGGCGGCACTGCGCTCCGGCGCGGGCGAGTCGCTCGAGTCGGTCGTCCTCTTCGACGTCTACGAGGGCGAGCGGATCGAGGCGGGGCACCGGTCGCTGGCCTACCGGCTCACCTTCCGGGCGCCGGACCGGACCCTGACGACCGACGAGGTCAACGGTTTCCGCGACGCAGCAGTGGCAAGCGCGGCCTCCGCGACGGGGGCCGTGCAGCGCTGACCTCTGAATGCACGAATATGCATTGGCGTGTATAGTCATGCATCGTGATCAGGGCAGCAGTGGCGGGGGCGAGCGGCTACGCCGGAGGAGAGATCCTCCGGCTGCTGCTCGCCCACCCGCAGTTCGAGGTCGGAGCCGTCACGGCAGCCAGCAGTGCGGGTGCACGGCTCGGGGGCGYCCACCCGCACCTGGTCCCGCTCGCCGACCGCGTGCTCGAGCCGACCACCGTCGACACGATGGCCGGCCACGACGTCGTCTTCCTCGCGCTGCCGCACGGCCACTCGGCCGCGCTCGCCGCTCAGCTGCCGGCCGGGGTCGTCGTCATCGACTGCGGCGCCGACTTCCGCCTCGAGTCCGAGGCGGCCTGGACCACCTTCTACGACACGGCGTATGCCGGTTCGTGGCCCTACGGCCTGCCCGAGCTCCCCGGGCCGGCCGGCTCGGTGCAGCGCGCGCGCCTCACGGGGGCGACTCGCATCGCCGTCCCCGGCTGCTATCCGACGGGCATCTCCCTGGCGCTCGCGCCCGGCTTCGCCGCCGGCCTGCTCGAGGCCCAGGACGTCGTCGTCGTGGCGGCCTCGGGCACGTCCGGTGCCGGCAAGTCGCTCAAGCCGCACCTGCTCGGCAGCGAGGTGATGGGCTCGATGTCGCCCTACGGCGTCGGCGGCGGCCACCGGCACACGCCCGAGATCGAGCAGAACCTCTCACGCGCCGCGGGGGAGCCCGTCACGGTCTCGTTCACGCCGACCCTGGCGCCGATGCCCCGCGGCATCCTCGCCACCTGCACCGCGCGCCTCCGTCCCGGCACCGACCCGGCAACCGTGCGCGCCGCCTGGGAGACGGCATACGCCGACGAGCCCTTCGTGCACGTGCTGCCCGAGGGCTCCTGGCCCGCGACGGCGTCGGTTGTCGGGAGCAACCACGTGCAGCTGCAGGTCGCCGTCGACGAGAGGCTCGGTCGGGTCGTCGTCGTGTCGGCCATCGACAACCTCACCAAGGGCACCGCCGGTGCGGCCGTGCAGTGCGCCAACCTCGCCCTCGGTCTCGACGAGACCCTCGGCCTCCCGATCGCAGGAGTCGCACCGTGAGTGGCCAGCACCCCGTCCACCTGCCCGCCGGCTTCCGCGCCGCAGGTGTCACCGCCGGCCTCAAGGCGAGCGGCACCCCCGACCTCGCGCTCGTCGTCAACGACGGCCCCGACCACCATGCTGCGGCGGTCTTCACGACCAACCGTGTCGAGGCGGCGCCGGTGACGTGGTCACGGCAGGTGGTCGCTGACGGCCGCGTCGACGCCGTCGTCCTCAACTCGGGGGGCGCCAACGCCTGCACCGGCACCCGGGGCTTCCTCGACACGCACCGCACGGCCGAGCACGTCGCCGAGGTCCTCGGGGTCGCGTCGGGCGACGTCGTCGTCTGCTCCACGGGTCTCATCGGCGAGCTCCTGCCGATGGACAAGATCCTCGCCGGGGCGGACGACGCGGCCGCCACCCTCTCCCCGGAAGGGCACGAGGCCGCGGCCGTCGCGATCAAGACGACCGACACCGTGCACAAGGTAGCGGTGCGCGCCGGGCAGGGCTGGTCGGTCGCCGGAATGGCCAAGGGTGCGGGCATGCTCGCGCCGGCCCTCGCGACGATGCTCGTCGTCCTGACCACGGACGCCGTCGTCGACCCGGTCGACCTCGACGGTGCGTTGCGCGCCGCAACGGCCGTCTCCTTCGACCGCATCGACTCCGACGCGTGCATGTCGACCAACGACACCGTCGTCGTACTGGCATCGGGCGCCTCCGGCGTGGCCGTCGATCGGGGCACCCTGACGGAGGCCCTGACCGCCGTCTGCTCCGACTTGGCCCGGCAGCTCATCGGCGACGCCGAGGGCGCCTCCCACGACATCGCAATCGAGGTCGTGGGCRCCGCCAGCGTCGACGACGCGCTCGAGGTCGCCCGCTCCGTCGCGCGCAACAACCTCTTCAAGTGCGCGATCTTCGGCAACGACCCCAACTGGGGTCGCGTCCTGGCCGCCGTCGGCACCACCCGGGCCGCCTTCGAGCCCGCGGCCCTGGACGTGACGATGAACGGCGTCCGAGTGTGCCGTTCCGGCGGGGTCGGCGAGGACCGGGCTCTCGTGGACCTCACTGCGCGAGAGGTCCACGTC
>NZ_JBFULD010000284.1:0-5597 GCF_056400505.1 Terrabacter sp. P5_B1 | reverse complement strand
GGTTGGGGGTGCCGCACCCGGCGGCCAGCAGGGCGCACGCCGCCAGCGCGGCAGCGACTGCGGGCAGGCCCCGTCGAGTCCTCATCCCGTCAGTCTAGGAACGCGACCGCGCCAACGACTGGTTGTCGAGCCTTTGGCCCGGTGGCTCGCGCCCGACCCCGCCGTCAGGAACCCTCGGGCGCCCGGCTGACGGGGATGCGGCGCGCGTCGGGGGCGCTGAGGCGCTCGGCGTTGGCCTCGGAGTCGGCCAGCTCCTTCTGCGACTCGAGCTCGGCCTCGACCCGGGCGAGGTAGCCCGACACCTCGGCCTCGACCCGCTCGGCGTCCCATCCGAGGACGGGCGCGATGATGTCGGCGACCGCCCGGGCGCTCTGGACGCCGCGGCTGGGCGTCTCGATGGAGATGCGGGTGCGGCGGGCGAGCACGTCGTCCAGGTGCAGCGCGCCCTCGTGCGTCGCGGCATACAACGCCTCGACCTTGAGGTACTCCTCCGCGCCGGGCAGCGGCTCGTAGAGCGAGCGGTCGTCCTCGGCGAGCGCGAAGAGCTCGTGGACGAGCGAGCCGTAGCGCTCGAGCAGGTGGGTGATGCGCCAGACGGGCAGGCCCTGGTGGCGGGCGAGCCGGTCGATCTGGTTGACGAGCGCGACGTAGCCCTCGGCGCCGGAGAGCGGGATGAACTCGGTGACGCTGTCGGAGACGTCGCCGCCGATGTCCTCCCTGGCTGCGTCGACGGCGTCGGCCGCCATGACGCGGTAGGTCGTGTACTTGCCGCCCGCGATCGAGATGAGGCCCGGCTGCGGGCGGGCGACGGCGTGCTCGCGCGACAGCTGGCTGGTGTCCTCGCTCTCGCCGGACAGCAGGGGCCGGAGGCCGGCATAGACGCCCTGGATGTCGTCGTGGGTGAGCGGCACCTTGAGCACGGTGTTGATGTGCTCGAGGATGTAGTCGATGTCGGCGCGGGTCGCCGCCGGGTGCGCGAGGTCGAGCTCCCAGTCGGTGTCGGTCGTGCCGATGATCCAGTGCGTGCCCCACGGAATGACGAAGAGCACCGACTTCTCGGTGCGCAGGATGAGGCCGGTCTCGGAGTTGACCCGGTCGCGGGCGACGACGATGTGCACGCCCTTGGAGGCGCGGACGTGGAAGCGGCCACGGCCCCCGGCCATCGTCTGGATGTCGTCGGTCCACACGCCGGTGCAGTTGATGACGACGGAGGCCCGGACCTCGGTGCGCTCGCCGGTCTCGACGTCCTCGACCAGGGCGCCCACGACGCGCTCGCCGGCGCGGAGCAGCTCGACGACGCGAGCCGAGGCAACGACGGTGGCGCCGTAGGCCGCCGCGGTTCGCACCGTCGTCAGCGTGTGCCGGGCGTCGTCGGCCTGGGCGTCGTAGTAGAGCAGGCCGCCCGTGAGCGCGTCGCGCTTGAGTGCCGGGGCGAGCTTGAGCGCGCCGGTGCGGGTCAGCTGCTTGTGACGCGGCACGGAGCGGGCGCCGCCCATCGAGTCGTAGAGCGTCAGGCCGGCCGTGACGTAGGGCCGCTCCCAGCCGCGGTTGGTCAGCGGGTAGAGGAAGGAGACCGGCTTGACGAGGTGCGGGGCGATCCGGCTCAGCATGAGCTCGCGCTCCTTGAGCGCCTCGCGCACGAGGTCGAAGTTCATCTGCTCGAGGTAGCGCAGGCCGCCGTGGAAGAGCTTGGACGACCGGGACGACGTGCCGGAGCCGAAGTCGCGCTGCTCGACGAGGGCGGTCGACAGGCCACGTGTGGCCGCGTCCAGGGCGACCCCGCCGCCGGTCACGCCGCCTCCGATGACGAGCACGTCGAAGTGCTTGGAGGCGAGGCGCTTCCACGCCTGCGCTCGGTAGTCCGTGTCCAGCCGCACTGGGCTCGTCATCGGTGTCCCTTCACGTCRCTGCCGGGGGTGCCACTCTATCGAGCCGCGTCGACATCCCGTATGCCGCAGGAAGGCCAGCCGTTGTGCGACCCGTGACGCCCACTCAGCGCGACGGTACGGTCTGGTCATGCCGACGGAGCAGCGCAGCCATGTCGTGGCGATCGACCAGGGGACGACAAGCACCCGGGCGATGGTCTTCGACCGACGGGGTCGCGTCGTGGCGGTCGACCAGCTCGAGCACCGGCAGGTCTTCCCTCGTGCGGGCTGGGTCGAGCACGACCCCATGGAGATCTGGCAGAACACCCGTGCCGTCGTCGGTGGGGCGCTCGGCAAGGCCAACCTCAACGCCACCCACATCGCTGCTGTCGGCATCACCAACCAGCGCGAGACGACGGTCGTGTGGGACCGGTCGACGGGCAGGCCGGTCCACGACGCCATCGTCTGGCAGGACACCCGCACGCAGGCCATCTGCGACGAGCTCGCCCGCGACGGGGGTGTCGAACGCTTCAAGGACGTGACCGGGCTGCCGCTCGCGACGTACTTCGCCGGGCCCAAGGCGCGCTGGATCCTCGACCACGTCGAGGGCGCCCGCGAGCGCGCCGAAGCCGGGGAGCTGCTCTTCGGCACCATCGACTCGTGGCTGCTGTGGAACCTCACCGGAGGAGCGGGCGACGGCGGCATCCACGTCACCGACGTCACGAATGCCTCGCGCACCCTCCTGATGGACCTGCGCACCCTCGACTGGGATGCCGCTGCCGCCGAGGCGATCGGTGTCCCGCTCGCGATGCTCCCCGAGATCCGCTCGTCGTCCGAGGTCTACGGCACGTGCAAGCCGGGCATCCTCATCGACGTCCCGGTCGCCGGCATCCTGGGCGACCAGCAGGCGGCGACCTTCGGGCAGGCGTGCCTCGACGTCGGCACGGCCAAGAACACCTACGGCACGGGCAACTTCATGCTGCTCAACACGGGCGAGGAGATCGTCGCCTCGACGCACGGTCTGCTCACGACGGTCTGCTACCAGCTCGGGGACGCGAAACCGGTCTACGCCCTCGAGGGTTCGATCGCCGTCACCGGCTCGCTCGTCCAGTGGCTGCGCGACAACCTCGGGCTCATCAAGGACGCGAAGGAGGTGGAGACGCTGGCGGCCACGGTCGAGGACAACGGCGGCGCCTACTTCGTGCCGGCCTTCTCCGGGCTCTTCGCGCCGCACTGGCGCCCCGACGCGCGTGGGGCCCTCGTCGGACTCACGCGCTACGTCAACAAGGGCCACATCGCGCGAGCGGCCTTGGAGGCCACGGCTTTCCAGACCCGTGAGGTGCTCGAGGCGATGAACGCCGACTCGGGTGTGCCGCTCACCGAGCTGCGGGTCGACGGTGGCATGGTCGTCAACGAGACCCTCATGCAGTTCCAGGCCGACCTGCTCGGGGTCGACGTCGTGCGGCCGGTCGTGGCCGAGACCACTGCGCTCGGCGCCGCGTATGCCGCGGGACTGGCTGTCGGCTACTGGGAGAGCACCGACGAGATCCGGGCCAACTGGGGCGAGGACCGCCGCTGGTCACCGCAGCTCGACGAGCACGAGCGCGAGCGGCTCTTCCGATCGTGGAAGAAGGCGGTGCAGCGCACCCTGGACTGGGTCGACGACGACACCCTCTGACTGACGCCCGGTCCCAGCCGTCCCGGCCGTCCCGCCTGACCCGGCCCAGTGGATCGTCGGCTTTCCGGCGCGCGCCGTGACGAGCGAGCAGGCTCCAGCGTGCGACGTGCCGGTCGACCGAGTCCTGCCGTGCCCTCATGAGCGGCATCGCGGCAGGGGATGCTGCTGGGCGTACGGGTCAGCCCAACGCGGCGATCGCGGCGTCGTAGTCGGGCTCCTGGCCGATGGCCGGGACGAGCTCGGTGTGCACCACGGTGCCGTCGGCCTCGATGACGACGACCGCGCGGGCAAGCAGCCCGGCGAAGCCGCCGTTCTCCATCCGGACCCCGTAGTCGACGCCGAAGCCCGACCGGAACGACGATGCGGCGACGACGTTCTCGATGCCCTCGGCCCCGCAGAACCGGTTCAGGGCGAACGGCAGGTCGGCCGAGACGCAGACGACAGACGCGTTGTCGAGGCTCGCGGCGATCTCGTTGAAGCGGCGAACGCTCGCCGCGCAGACGCCGGTGTCGACGCTCGGGAAGATGTTGAGGACCACGCGCTTGCCCGACGGCGGTGTGACGTCGTCGCGCAGGTTCGTGCCGGTCAGCGTGTAGGTCGGGGCGGCGGAGCCCACGGGCGGCAGCTCGCCGATGGTGTGGACGGGGATGTCTCCGAGAGAGGTGGTGGCCATGGTCGTATCTAACACGTGTCGGCCGGGAGGGAGGGATCACGCCTCGACCCGTAGGTTTGGCCCCATGAGGTGTGCCCCATGACAGAGTCCCCGGACACCAGTGCGCGCACGCGCTTCGTCATCAACCTCGTCGGCGTCATCGGCCTCCTCTTCGGTGTGCTGCCGATCGTGCGCCACCTGCTCGACCTCTCGCTCTTCGAGTTCACCGTCGCACCGTACGAGTGGTTGAAGCTCGAGGGGGCCGCCCGGTTCATCCCGCCGGGCATGGTCCTCGTGGTCTGCATCGTCGTGGCGTACGTCCTCGAGCAGAGGCTCTCGCGCGACTGAGCCGCGTCGCCAACGTTGGACGCTCGATGACCGTTCAACGAGGGGCGCGTGATGTGATGTGCCCATGTCGGTCCGGGCCTCCCTCGTCGCCGCGCTCGCCATCGGGGCGGGCCTGGTCGTCGCGCCGAGCCCGGCGGCGATCGCGGCTCCGGCCCCCGCTCCGGCCTCGGTTCAGGCTGCCGACCCCGTGTCGCCGGAGGTCACGACCGTCCCGGTCCGGGCCGAGCCGGACGGCACGCCGGTGCGCCTCGACGTGTCGGTCTGGGCGCAGTCGAGCGGCAAGCACCCGGTCGTCCTGCTCGCGCACGGCTTCGGCGGCACGAAGGACTCGGTGACGAGCGAGGCCAACGACCTGCACGACCGTGGTTACGTCGTCATCGCGTGGAGCGCGCGCGGTCACGGCCAGTCCGGTGGCCGCATCCACCTCGATGACCCGGCCTACGAGATCGCCGACGCGAGAACGCTGCTCGACCTGGCCCCCAAGCGTTCCGACGTCGAGCTCGACGCCCCGGGAGACCCACGCGCCGGCGTCATGGGCGCGTCCTACGGCGGGGCGCTCGGGCTCATGCTGGCCGGGGCGGACCGCCGCGTCGACGGTGTCGTCTCGGCCATCACGTGGAACGACCTCGCCGACGCCTTCTTCCCCCAGGCCGCCGTCACCACCCCCGCCACCACGGCGGCCGGTCGTGCCCCGGTCGACGTCGCCGGACCGTTCAAGCAGGTCTGGGCGACGAACTTCTTCCTCTCGGCCCTCCGCGGCAGCGGCCAGGGGGAGGGCGCCGGCGCCGGCGCGGCCCAATGCGGCCGCTTCGACCCGACGATCTGCCGCCTCTTCGTGCAGGCCTCCGAGACGGGKGCCGCCTCTCCGCAGCTGACGGCCCTGCTCCGCGCCCACAGCCCGAAGCCGACGATGAACGCCGTCACGGCACCGACCTTCCTCGTCCAGGGCGTCGGCGACTCGCTCTTCGGTCTCGACCAGGCCGACGCCACCGCGTCGGCCCTCGCTGCCGCCGGCACGCCGTATGCCGTGCGCTGGAGCGACGGGGGTCACGAC
>NZ_JBFULD010000283.1:0-5606 GCF_056400505.1 Terrabacter sp. P5_B1 | reverse complement strand
CGCCTGGGGCGGCGCGACTGGACGTGACGGGGAGGGTGCGGGTCGCGGACGGCGATGGCGCGCCCGTCGGGATGACCTTCGTGCCGTCGACGGCCACAGCCGGCAGCGGCGTGACCCCGGGCAGGGAGGCCGACGACACTCCGGCTGCCTCCGCGACCGCGAGCGCGTCGGCGGGTCGGTCCGACGCGGACTTGGCCAGGCAGGCGTCGATGACCTCGCGCAGGTCGAGCGGGACGGTGGCGGGCAGCTCGGGGGGAGGGTCGGTGACCTGGGCGAGGGCCGTCGCCACCGGCGATCCCAGGTCGAACGGCTTGCGGCCGGTGATCATCTCGTGGGCCACGATGCCGAGGGAGTAGAGGTCGCTGGACGCCGTCGCCGGCTCGCCGAGGGCCTGCTCCGGGCTGATGTAGTCGGGTGTGCCGAGCACCTCGCCGGTGAGCGTGTGTCCCGCCCCGTCGCCGACCCTGGCGATCCCGAAGTCGGTGAGCTTGGCCCGTCCCTCAGGGGTCACGATGATGTTCGCCGGCTTGACGTCGCGGTGCACGACGCCGGCCGCGTGGGCCGCCGAGAGGGCCAGCGCGGCCTGGCCGAGGATCGAGCGCACCTCCTCGGCCGGCATACCGCCGTCGTGGTCGCGGATCATCTCGCCCAACGTGCGCCCGGGCACGAGCTCCATGACGAGGTATGCCGTGCCGTCCTCCTCGCCGTAGTCGAAGACGGTCGCGATGTTGGGGTGGTGCAGCGACGCGCTGCTGCGCGCCTCGGCACGGAAGCGCTCGAGGAAGGCGGCGTCGCTCGGTCCCTGCGGGCGCATGACCTTGACGGCGACGGGGCGCCGGAGCACCTCATCGGCGGCCTCCCACACGTCACCCATCCCGCCGGAGGCGATGGCGGGGCCGAGCGTGTAGCGGCGGCCGAGGGTCGCACCGGTCTGGAGCGTCATCGGCCCAGCACCGCTTCCATGACGGCGCGCGCGATCGGCGCCGCGACGCGGCCGCCCCCGACCTCGCTGCCCGATACACCACCGTCCTCGACGACGACGGCCACGGCAACCTTGGGGTCGGTGGCCGGCGCGAACGAGATGAACCACGCGTGCGGCGGCTTCTTGAGGTCGTGCTGGGCCGTGCCGGTCTTGCCCGCGACCTCGACACCGGGGATCTGCGCCCGCACACCGCTGCCGTTGTTGACGACGGAGACCATCATCTTGGTCAGCGTGGAGGCGGTCTGCTCCGAGACGGCCTGCGACAGCTCGACCGGGTCGGGCGCCGACTGGATGATGTCGAGGTTCGCGCTCCGCACCGACTGGATGAGGTACGGCGTCATCACGCTGCCACCGTTGCCGATGCCGGCGGCGACCATCGCCATCTGCAGCGGGGTGGCGCGGACGTCGTACTGACCGATCGAGGCCTGAGCCGCCTGAGGGGCGTTGAGCTCGGCGGGCACCGAGCTCGTCGCGACGCGCATCGGCACCTGCAGCGAGTCGCCGAAGCCGAACTTCGCGGCCTGGGCCCGGAGCTTCTCGCCGCCCAGCTGGAGCCCGAGCGCGCCGAAGGAGGTGTTGCAGGAGATCTCGAGGGCGTGCACGAGGGTGGTCTTGTCGCCCGGCCCGCAGGGCTGGCCCGTCTCGGTGGGCAGCGTGGTGCTGGTCAGCGGCAGGTCGAGCTGCGCGGGGCCCGGGACCACGGAGTTGCCGTCCTTGACCAGGCCGTTCTCGATGGCTGCCGCCGCCGTGACGACCTTGAAGGTCGACCCGGGCGGGTAGATGCCGCTGAGGGCGCGGTTGAGGTAGGCCCGGTTCGGGTCGGTGGACAGCGCCTTCCACGCCTTGGCGACCTTGCCGAGGTCGTGGCTGGCCAGGGGGTTCGGGTCGTAGTCCGGGTGGCTGACCATGGCGAGGATGGCGCCGGTCTTGGGGTCGAGCGCGACGACGGCGCCGCGACTGGCGCCGAGCGCCCGGTCGGCGGCCTGCTGCRCCTTGGGGTCGATCGTCAGCTCGATCGTCGCCCCCGAGGTCGTGCGGCCGGTGATGAGATCGGTGATCCGGCGCACGAAGAGCTGGTCGGCGTTGCCGGAGAGCAGGTCGTCGGCGGCGTGCTCGAGGCCGTACGGCGCGCCGACGGAGTAGGAGTAGAAGCCGGTCAGGTGGGAGTAGAGCGCGCCCTGGGGGTAGGTGCGCAGGTAGCGGTACTGGTCCGGGACGGAGACCGACTGCGCGACCGCCTGACCGCCGACGACGATCGCCCCGCGCTGGCGGGAGTAGTTGTCGAGCAGGGTGCGCTTGTTGCTCGCCATCGCGCCCAGCGACTTCGCCTGCGCGAACTGCACGACCGTCGAGGCGACGAGCAGCGTGGTGAAGAGCATCGCGATGAGGATCGAGAGCCGTCGGATGGGGGTGTTCACGGCAGCTTCACCACCTGGGTCTGCTCAGCCGGCGACGGGGCGGGGGCCGGGTCGGCGACGGCGACCCCGACGGGCATCTCGGGCATCGGGCGCCGGGCCTGGTCGGAGATGCGCAGGAGCAGCGCCATGATCACCCAGTTCGCGAGCAGGGACGAGCCGCCGAGCGACAGGAACGGGGTGGTCAGACCGGTCAGCGGGATGACCCGGGTCACGCCGCCGATCACGATGAACAGCTGGAAGGCGACGCAGAAGGACAGGCCGATCGCGAGGAGCTTGCCGAAGCCGTCGCGCACGCCGAGAGCGGTGCGGACACCGCGCTCACAGAAGATGAGGTAGAGCACCAGGATGGCGACCGCACCGAAGAGCCCGAGCTCCTCGCCGAGGCTCGGGAAGATGAAGTCGCTCTCGGCGAAGGGCGTCAGGTAGGGACGCCCGGCCCCGAGGCCGGTCCCCGTCAGGCCACCGGAGGCCATGCCCCAGAGGCCGTTGGCGAGCTGGTTGGACCGGTCGAGGCTCTGCTGCGAGAAGGGGTCGAGCCAGAGGTCGACGCGCTGGTGGAAGTGCGCGAACGCCGTGAGGGCGAAGGCCACGGCGGCCGCGAAGAGCAGCAGGCCGATGACGATCCACGACACGCGCTCGGTGGCGACGTAGAGCACCGCGACGAACAGGCCGAAGTAGAGCAGTGACGTGCCAAGGTCGTTCTGGAAGACGAGCACGACCACGCAGAGGGCCCAGGCGACGACGATGGGGCCGAGGTCGCGCCCCCGGGGGAAGGTGAATCCGAGGATCTTCCTGCCGGCGAGGGAGAGGACGTCGCGCGTCTGGACGAGGTAGCCGGCGAAGAAGATCGCCAGGGCGATCTTGGCGAACTCGCCCGGCTGGAAGTTGAGCGGCCCGATGGTGATCCAGATCTGGGAGCCGTTGATGGAGCGGCCGATCCCCGGTACGAGCGGGAGAAGGAGCAGCACGAGCGCGGCCGCCATGCTGACGAAGGTGTAGCGGCGCAGCAGCCGGTGGTCGCGCAGCAGGACGAGCACGGCGACGGCCAGGATCACGGCCAATGTCGTCCAGATGAGCTGGCGGTAGGCGTCACCGTCGGCGCCCAGCTTGCCCCGGGCGAGGTCGAGCCGGTGGATCATGACGAGGCCCAGGCCGTTGAGCACCGTGGTGATCGGCAGGAGCACGGGGTCGGCGTAGGCCGCCTTCCAGCGCAGGACGAGATGGACGGTCAGCGCGAGCACGGTGAAGCCGCCGGCCACGGGGATGATGTTGGCCGGGACGGTGCCGTTGCGGTTGAGATCGGTGGTGACCCACGCGAGCAGCACGATCGCGATCGCGAGGAGCAGGAGCAGCAGCTCGGCGCCGCGGCGCGTGCGTGGCGTCAGGGGCTCGACGGTCGTCGTCATGCGACCACCTCGTCGTGAACGACCGGCGCGAACGCGACGGCGGGTGGGGTCGTGAGCGACACCGGTGGCCGCGGCGCCGAGGGTCGCGGGATCGGCAGCCCCGGGAACGTCGGGGTCGGCGACGTCGACGGTGTGGGCGAGGTCGGGGCGGGTGACGTGGGGACGGTCGACGGCGACGGGTTCGGGGTGGTGCCGCACGGCGTGCCCGTCGCGGCGAGACGCTGGCACCGTGCTGCCTCACCACGCAGGGCGGTCACCTTGACCTCGGCGTCGGCGAGGTTACGGGCGGGGATCGTGTTGCCGACCGAGGCCTGCACGTCGTTCGGCAGGTCGGAGAGGAGCACGTCGGACGAGGACTCCACGTGGGAGAGCCGGAGCGGGCCGAGGTCCTGCGAGACCCCTCGGAAGATGGCGACGTGCCCGGCGTCGGCTGCGACGAAGAACTGCTTCTGCGACCACGCCCACGCGGCATACCCCCCGCCACCGAGGATCGCGGCGACGATGAGGACACCGAGGGTGCGCAGCAGGATCTTCGAGCGGCGGGACCGGGTGCGGTCCTCGGCGAGCTCGAGGGCGTCGTCGTCGGGCTCGGCCCGGCCGGTGGCCTCGCGCGACAGGGCGGCGGCCTTCTCGGCCGGACTCGTCGGGATGGCCCGCGTGCGGCCCCGCATCCGCTTGCCCGCAGCGCCGACGACCTGCGGCACCGTGGTCGGCAGGTCGTCACCGTCGGCGTCGACGACCTCGGCGACGATGACGGTCACGTTGTCGCGGGTGCTCGCCTTGAGGGCGATCTCGATGCAGCGGTCGGCGGCCTCGGCGGGGCTGCGCGCCTCGCGCAGGATCTCCTCGATGACGTCGGCGCCGACGAAGTCGGACAGGCCGTCGGAGCACATGAGGAAGCGGTCGCCGATCTTGGCCTCGCGCAGTGAGGTGTCGGGCTCGTCGTCCGGCTGACCGGTCATGACGCGCGTGACGACGGAGCGCTGTGGGTGGTGGCCGGCGTCCTCCTTCGAGATGCGGCCCTCGTCGATGAGCTGCTGGACGAAGGAGTGGTCCTTCGTGATCTGCGAGAACGTGTCGCCGCGGAGCATGAACGCCCGGGAGTCGCCGATGTGGGCCATGGCGAGCTTGTTGCCGGTGCGGAGCATGACGATCGTCGTGCTGCCCATGCCGGCCAGGTCGGAGTTCTCCCGCATCGCCTTGGTGAGCTTGGCGTTCGCGGAGTGCAGCGCCTCCTCGAGCAGCGGGATCGCCTGGTCGGCGGTGACGTCCTCCTCGTCGAGGGGGACGAGCTCCCCGACGATCATCGAGCTGGCCACGTCGCCTGCGGCGTGCCCACCCATCCCGTCGGCGAGGACGAGGAGGTTGGGGCCGGCATACCCCGAGTCCTCGTTGCGGGACTTCGGTCCCAGCCCGAGGTCGGAGCGCGCGGCATAGCGCAGGGCGATGGCCACCGGGTCAGCCTCGCAGTTCGAGGACGGTCTTGCCGATCCTCAGGGTGGTGCCGACCTCGACGGGTCGCGACCCGGTCAGGCGCTCACGACCGATGTAGGTGCCGTTGGTGGAGCCGAGGTCCTCGACGGCCCAGCCGTCGCGGCCCGAGGGGTCGGGGTAGATCCGGCAGTGGCGACCCGAGGCGTAGTCGTCGTCGAGGACGAGCGCGCACTCGGGGTTGCGGCCGACGAGGATGCCGCCGCTGCGCAGCGGCAGCGACGTGCCGGCCAGGGGCCCCTCGGTGACCACGAGGGTGGTCGGGGTGCACTTTCCGCGGCTGCGCCCCTTGCGCGCGGGGCCCTGGGA
>NZ_JBFULD010000282.1:0-5609 GCF_056400505.1 Terrabacter sp. P5_B1 | reverse complement strand
GGTCCACGGCCTGCGTGTCATGCCCGACGTCCACCTCGGCAAGGGAGCGACGGTCGGTTCCGTCATCGCCATGCGCGATGCCGTGTCGCCGGCCGCCGTCGGCGTCGACATCGGCTGCGGCATGTCCGGGGTCCGTACGAACCTCACCGCAGCGGACCTGCCGGACGACCTCGGGCCGCTGCGTGCGGCGATCGAGGCCGTGCTGCCCGTCGGCTGGAACGCCAACGACGGCACGGCGCCGGTGCTCGCGCGCGACACCAGGCTCGCCGCGAGCTTCGAAGGGCTGATGGGCCGGTTCGGCGACCTGCGTGCACCGAAGATCGCCGACCGGGCGGGCCGCGCTGCCGCACAGTGCGGTTCGCTCGGATCGGGCAACCACTTCGCAGAACTGTGCGAGGGTGACGACGGCCACCTGTGGCTCATGCTCCACTCCGGGTCGCGCAACATCGGCAAGGAGCTGGCGGAGCGGCACATCGCCACGGCGAAGACGCTCGAGCACAACCTCGGGCTGCCCGACCGTGACCTGGCCGTGTTCCTGGCCGGCACGGCCGAGATGGCCGCGTACGTCCACGACCTGTACTGGGCGCAGGAGTACGCGCTGCTCAACCGTGAGGTCATGATGACGACGATCCGCGAGGTCGTGCGCACGCACCTCCCGCACGTCGCCTTCGACGAGCCGGTGCGGTGCCACCACAACTACGTCTCGGAGGAGACGTACGACGGGGTCGACGTCRTCGTGACCCGCAAGGGCGCGATCCGGGCCGCGCTCGGCGACCTCGGGCTCATCCCGGGCTCGATGGGCACCGGCTCGTACGTCGTGCGCGGGCTCGGCAACGATGCGTCGTTCAACTCCGCGAGCCACGGCGCCGGGCGCCGGATGTCGCGCAACGCGGCCAAGCGGCAGTTCACCATCGAGGACCTCCAGGCCCAGACGGCGGGCGTGGAGTGCCGCAAGGACGCCGGGGTCATCGACGAGATCCCCTCGGCCTACAAGGATCTGGAGTCGGTGATGGCGGCTCAGGCGTCCGGCCCGAGCCCGCTGGTGGAGGTCGTGGCCCGGCTGAACACGCTGCTCTGCGTCAAGGGGTGAACGGCGTCTGCGGCCGCAACGTGCACAAGACCCCTCGACCGATGACGGTCGAGGGGCCCTGTCTTATGCTGGCGTGGTTCTGGCGTGATCTCTCAGATGCTGCGGATCGCAAGGGCGACGTTGTGGCCGCCGAAGCCGAAGGAGTTGTTGAGAGCCGCGATGTCGCCGTCGGGCAGCTTCTGGTGCTCCCCGCGGACGACGTTGAGCGCGATCTCGGGGTCCTGGTCGTCGAGGTTGATCGTCGCCGGCACGAGCCGGTTGAAGATCGACTGGATGGTGATGACCGCCTCGAGCGCTCCAGCGGCGCCGAGCAGGTGGCCGGTCATCGACTTCGTCGCCGTGACCGACAGGTTGTCGGTGTGGTCGCCGAAGGCGCGCTTGATCGCGTTGTACTCCGCGACGTCGCCGACAGGGGTCGAGGTCGCGTGCGCGTTGATGTGGATGATGTCGGTGGGTGACAGGTCGGCGCGCTCGACGGCATACAGCATGGCGCGGGACGCGCCCGACCCGTTGGGCTCGGGGGCCGTGATGTGGTGCGCGTCGGCCGACATCCCGACGCTCGCGAGCTCGGCGTAGATGCGCGCGCCACGGGCGCGGGCGTGCTCCTCCGACTCGAGGACGATGACGGCGGCGCCCTCACCGAGCACGAAGCCGTCACGGCCCGTGTCATACGGCCGGGACGCCTTCTCGGGCTCGTCGTTGCGGGTCGACAGCGCCTGCATCGCAGCGAAGCCGGCGATGGGCAGCGGGTGGACCGCCGCCTCCGTGCCGCCGGCGACGACGACGTCGGCGCGGCCGGTGCGGATCATGTCGATGGCGTAGCCCATGCTCTCGGCGCCCGAGGCGCAGGCGCTGACCGTCGTGTGGGCGCCGGCGCGGGCCCCGAGGTCGAGTGAGACGGCGGCGGCAGGCCCGTTGGGCATGAGCATCGGCACCGCGAGCGGGTAGACGCGCCGCGGCCCCTTCTCCTTCAGCACGTCCCACTGGTCGAGCAGGGTCCACACGCCACCGATGCCGGAGCCGATGGCGGCGCCGAGGCGCTCGGGCTCGATCTCCGGCGAGCCGGCGTCGGCCCACGCCTCGCGTGCGGCGATGAGGGCGTACTGGCTCGACGGGTCGAGGCGGCGGGTCTCCACCTTGGTGAGGACCTCGCTGGGCTTCGTGGCGATCGTGGCGGCGAAGGTGACGGGCAGCTCGTGCTTGGAGACCCAGTCGAAGTCCATCGGGCGGGCGCCGGACTGGCCGGCGAGCAGGGCCTCCCACGTCTCAGGGGCAGTTCCGCCCAGGGGCGTCGTGGCTCCGAGACCGGTGACCACGACGCGTCGGTCGCGATTGGTCGTCATGGTGACGTGCTCCTCTGAGTCGAGTGGGGTGGTTTGGTGCGAGGGGTGGAGGGGGTGGGGTGGTCCGGTTCGGTCGGCGCCCGGTGGCCCGGTGGGGCCGGGCGCCGACCGGCCGCGTCAGGACTGGGCGCCGCCGATGAAGGTGACGGCGTCGCGGACGGTCTTGAGGTTCTTGACCTCGCTGTCCGGGATGCGCACGCCGAACTTCTCCTCGGCGTTGACGACGATCGTCATCATCGAGAGGGAGTCGATGTCGAGGTCCTCGGTGAAGGACTTGTCCATCTCGACGGACGCGGTGTCGAGACCGGTCTCCTCGTTGACGATCTCGGCAAGACCCTCGAGGATCTCCTGCTCGGACTGAGCCATCTGTCTACTCCTTGGTGATGTGTGGGTGATGTGTGGTGCTGGGTGGTTGTCGTTCCGTGGCCCGAATGACCCGTCGGGACCCGCGGGAGTGCTGGGACTGCCCGTGCTGGGAGTGCTCAGGGCAGCACGACGACCTGCGCGGCATACACCAGGCCGGCGCCGAAGCCGATCTGGAGTGCGAGGCCGCCGCTGGGGATCTCCTTCTCGGCGAGCATCCTCGTCGTCGCGAGCGGGATCGAGGCCGCCGAGGTGTTGGCCGTCGTCACGATGTCGCGGGCGACGGGGATGTCGGCGGGCAGCTTGAGCTGCTTGATCATCGCGTCGATGATGCGGATGTTCGCCTGGTGCGGGATGAAGGCGTCGAGGTCGTCGGCCTTGATGCCGGCCTTGTCGATGGCCTGCTGCGCCACCGGAGCCATGCCCCAGACGGCCCAGCGGAAGACCGTCTGGCCGGCCATGCCGATCGCCGGCCAGACGTTCTTGTCGGCCTGCGCGGACTGCCAGGACTCGCGCACGTCGGTCCAGGCCTGCCTCTGGCTGATGGCGTCGCGCTGCGTGCCGTCGGAGCCCCACACCGTCGGACCGATGCCGGGGGTGTCGCTCGGGCCGATGACGCAGGCGCCCGCCCCGTCTCCGAAGATGAAGGCGCTGCCGCGGTCGTAGGGGTCGGTGAAGTCGCTGAGCTTCTCGACGCCGACGACGAGGACGTAGTCGGCCGAGCCGCCCTTGATCATGTCGCTCGCCAAGGCCACGCCGTAGCAGTAGCCGGCGCACGCCGCCGAGATGTCGAGGGCGGGAGCGGTCGAGCCGAGACGGGACGCGAGCTCGGGCGCCGCAGCAGGCGTCTGGTACGGGTGCGTCACCGTGGCGACGAGGACGAAGCCAATCTGCTCCGGTGCGACGCCCGCCTGCTCGAGGGCCTGGCGGGAGGCCGCCTCGGCCATGTCGACGACGCTCTCGTCGGCGGCGGCGAAGTGGCGGCTGATGATGCCGGACCGCTCGCGGATCCACTCGTCGCTCGAGTCGATCTTGTCGACGATCTCGGAGTTCATGACGACGCGGGCCGGGCGGTAGGCGCCGACGCCCATGATCCGCGAGTGGCGCGGCGCGCCGTTGTCGACGAGGGTGCCGGTGCCCTTGGGCGTCGGCGCTGTAGCGCTGGGGGATGTCACGTGAGGCCTTCTCGAGGGTGAGGGTTCAGGTGGGTCGTGGATCGGCGCTGGAGTGGTCCGGGGACGGGGTCGCCGTCGCACGGGGACCTCTCCATGAGCCTGCCCCTTGTCGGGGTGGTGCGCTAGTCAAGGATCCGTCACGAGCCTGTGTGGGCTGCGACGAGGGTCCGGGCCGCCTCGAGGTCGTCGGGGGTCTTGACGGCGAGGGTCTCGACGCCGGGCATCGCCCGCTTGGCGAGGCCGACGAGGGTGCCCGCGGGAGCGAGCTCCACGAGGCCGGTGACGCCGAGCGCGAGCATCGTCTCCATGCAGCGGTCCCAGCGCACCGGGTTGCTGACCTGTCGGACGAGCCGGTCGAGGGCGTCGGGGCCGTCGGCCACCGTGGCGCCGTCGGCGTTGGAGAGCAGCCGGAGTGCCGGGGCGGCGGGCGTGATGTCGCGGGCGGCCGCGACCAGGGCCTCGACGGCGGGGGACATGTGGCGGGTGTGGAAGGCGCCGGCGACCTGGAGCGGGATGACCCGCGCCTTGGCGGGAGGGGCGGCGCGGAGGGCCTCGACCTGCTCGAGGGTGCCGGCCGCGACGACCTGTCCGGCGCCGTTGACGTTGGCGGGCGTGAGGCCGTGGGTCTCGAGCGCAGCCAGGACCTCGTCCGGGTCGCCCCCGAGCACGGCAGCCATTCCTGTCGGGGTGACCGCGCTGGCCTCCGCCATGGCGCGGCCACGGGTGGCGACGAGGGAGATGGCCTGATCGTCCGTGACGACCCCGGCGAGGGCGGTGGCCGTGAGCTCGCCGACCGAGTGCCCGGCGAGGACGGCGCCGGTGCCGGCGAGGTCGCCACGGGTCGGGAAGAGGGCCGAGGCGGTGACGAGTCCGGCCGCGACGATGAGCGGCTGGGCGACGGCGGTGTCCTTGATCGTGTCGGCATCGGACTCGGTGCCGTGCGCGACGAGGTCRTGACCGGCCGCCCGGCCCAGGGCGGTCAGCTGGTCACGCACCCCGTCGAGCTCGAGCCACGGGGTGAGGAAGCCGGGGGTCTGGGAGCCCTGTCCGGGGCACACGATCGCTAGCACGTGCTCCACCCTTCCCGGTTACCGGTCAGGACCCCGTCACCGAATGTCACGAAGTCGTGGAGGATACTTTGGAGGTTTCCTCCAAAAGCAGCGAGGCGGTGGCGCTGGGCCGAGGCGGCGGCTCAGGTCGGTAACCGCGCGGCGTCTCGCCGGCCGCGCTGGTCGCGTCGGAGCCCGCGGCTGCCGGAGGGCTTGCCGTCGCGGGGGCAGGGGTCGCGGAAAGGCGACCCAGGGCCAGGGCGATGCGCACGGTCCAGGCCTCGCGCGGTGACGTGAGGTCGTAGCCCGTCACGTCGGAGATGCGTCCCAGCCGGTAGCGCACCGTGTTGGGGTGCACGAAGAGCGCCCGCGCGCTGGCCTCGAGCGAGCCGCCGGTCTCGAGGTAGGCCGTGGCCGTCTGCAGCAGCGGGGCATGACTCGCGCGGGCCAGCGGCCGGTGGATGCGGTCGACGAGGATGCGCCGCGCGGGCGGGTCGCCGGCGAGTGCCCGCTCGGGCAGCACGACGTCGGACTCGAACACGCGCGGCGCGTCGGGCCAGGCGGCAGCGGCCGCGAGCCCGCTCAGTGC
>NZ_JBFULD010000281.1:0-5660 GCF_056400505.1 Terrabacter sp. P5_B1 | reverse complement strand
CGGTGAGGTCCGTGTCCATGCCCGCCATCCTGCCGGGTCGCCCGCGCGTGTGCGCGGGGGCGGTCGCGAAACGGCGCCCGACGGCATACGGCCGCCGTGTCCGCCGGGGCTAGCATCGACCCGTGACTGCACCGGCAACGACGCCCACCCACCCCCTGCTCGACGCGCACACCGGGGTCCTCGACGAGATCCGTCAGGCACTGGCGAGCCGCTCCTGGTACTCCCGCTATCCCGAGTCGCCCAGCCCTCGCGTCTACGGCGAGACGGCGGCGGCCGACGGGCTGGCCGCTCACGAGGCGCACCTGGGCGGGGCGTATGCCGCCCTGTCGAGCCAGCCGACCGACGGCACCTTCGTGGGCAGCGAGGTCTCGCCCTACGGACCGACGCTGGGGGTCACCTACCCGGCGCTCGACGTCGACGCCGGTCTCGCGGCCGCTCGCGCGGCGATGCCGGCGTGGCGGGACGCAGGCCCGCAGGTGCGGGCGGCGGTGTGCGTCGAGATCGTCGACCGGATCAACCGGCGCAGCTTCGAGCTGGCCAACGCCGTCATGCACACGTCGGGCCAGCCGTTCGTCATGTCGTTCCAGGCCGGTGGGCCGCACGCCCAGGACCGCGCGATCGAGGCGATCGCGGCCGGGCTCGTCGAGCAGGAGCGCGTGCCCGCCTCGGTGCTCTGGGAGAAGCCGGGCCGTGACCGCGAGGGCAACCCGGCGCCGACCCGGATGCAGAAGGACTACCGCATCGTGCCGCGCGGCGTGGCCCTCGTCATCGGCTGCAACACGTTCCCGACGTGGAACGCCTACCCTGGGATCTTCGCCTCGCTCGTGACCGGCAACGCCGTCGTCGTCAAGCCGCACCCGCGCGCCGTGCTGCCGCTCGCGATCTCGGTCGAGGTCGCCCGCGAGGTGCTCGCGGAGGCCGGATTCGACCCGGCACTCGTGCAGCTCGCCGCCGAAGCCGACGGGCAGGGCCTCGCCAAGACCCTCGCCGAGCGCGACGAGGTCGCGATCATCGACTACACCGGCGGTCCGACCTTCGGCGCCTGGCTCGAGGAGTCGGCGGCCGCCCACGGCAAGCTCGTCTACACCGAGAAGGCCGGCCTCAACTCGATCGTCGTCGACTCGACCGACAACCTGAAGGGGATGCTCGGCAACCTCGCCTTCAGCCTCACCCTCTACTCGGGCCAGATGTGCACGGCGCCGCAGAACCTCTACGTCCCCGAGGGTGGGGTCGACACCGACGAGGGGCACCTGACCTTCGACGAGTTCGGCCACCGGCTCGCCGGGGCCGTCGGCCGGCTCACCGGCGACGACGCCAAGGCCGTCGAGCTGCTCGGGGCCACGGTCAACGACCAGGTTCGCGACAACGCCGAGTCGCTCGCGTCGATCGCCGCGGATGCCGATGGTCGCGTCGTGCTCGACTCTCGTCGCATCACCCACCCGGCGTGGGCCGACGCCGTCGTGCGCGCCCCGGGTCTCGTCGCCGTGGACGTCGCGCGCGAGGACGTCTACACGCAGGAGTGTTTCGGGCCGGTCGGCTTCCTCATCCGCACGGCGTCGACGGAGCAGTCGCTCGCGCAGCTCGCTGACACCGTGCGCGAGCACGGCGCCATGACGGCCGCCGTCTACTCGACGAGCCACGAGGTCCTCGACGCAGCGCGGGACGCCGCCGCCGAAGGAGGAGTTGCCTTGTCCGAGAACCTCACCGGCCAGATCTTCGTCAACCAGACGGCAGCCTTCTCCGACCTCCACGGCACCGGCGCCAACCCGGCCGCGAACGCCGCCTACACCGACGCCGCCTTCGTCGCGAACCGCTTCCGCGTCATCACGTCACGCCGACACGTCTGAGGCGGGGGTGGTCCTAGCTCCTGCCCAGCTCGACCGGACGACCGTACAGCGCAAGGTCGTCCGGACCCTCGTGGGGTCGCAGATCCTCAGCGGAGTCGGGATGGCCTGCGGCATCGCCGTCGGAGCACTGCTCGCCGAGGACCTCAGCGGCACCGAGGCCCTCGCGGGCGTCGGGACGACCGCGCAGGTCCTCGGCACCGCCCTGCTGACGATCCCCGTCGCGCGCGCGACGGCCGCCCGTGGGCGCCGCGTCGGCCTGCGCTGGGGGCTGGCCGTGGCGTTCGTCGGTGCCGCTCTTGTGCTCGTCGCTGCCGTGCTGCGTTCGTTCCCACTCTTCGCCGTCGGCATGTTCCTCTTCGGGGGCGGCACCACTGCCAACAACCAGGCGAGGTATGCCGCGGCCGACCTCGCCGCCCCCCTGCGCCGGGGCCGTGACCTGTCGATCGTCGTCTGGGCCACGACGATCGGCTCCGTCGCCGGTCCGAACCTCGTCGGACCGGGCAAGGCGCTCGCGCACAGCCTCGGCCTGCCCGAGCTGGCCGGGACGTTCCTCTTCTCGCTCGTCGGCTTCGTGCTCGCGTGGCTCGTCGTCGACCGGCTGCTTCGACCCGACCCGCTGCTCACCGCCCGCGCACTCGACGCCGAGGCGCGTGTCGAGAGCCGACGAGCAGATGCGCTGCGTCCGATTGACGACGTCTCCACCCAGCCGGTGGACGTCGTCGGGCCGGCCCCCGTCGGGGCGGCCCCCGTCGGGCCGGCAGAGGCGCCCAACCACGACGGGTCGATGCGCCGCGGCCTGACCGTGGTGCGCGGCAACCCTCGGGTCCTCCAGGCGATGCTCGTCATGGCGCTCGGCCACCTCGTCATGGTGAGCGTCATGGTGATGACCCCCATCCACATGCAGCACGGGCATGCCGAGCTCGAGGTCATCGGCTTCGTCATCTCGGTGCACATCCTCGGGATGTTCGCGCTGTCGCCCCTCGTCGGTGCCGCGGTCGACCGCTGGGGTCCGGCATCCATCGCCATGACGGGCGGGGTGATCCTGACGCTCGCCGCCCTTCTCGCCTCCCGCTCCCAAGCGGGCTGGTCCGGGCTGCTGCTCGTCGCCCTCTTCCTGCTCGGGGTCGGCTGGTCGTGCACGCTCGTGTCGGGCTCGACTCTGCTCACCTCCGTCGTCACGACCGACGAGCGCCCGGCAACCCAGGGTCTTGCCGACGTGCTCATGGGGTTGGCGGGCGCCGCGGGCGGCGTGGCAGCCGGCGTCGTGGTCGGCTCGCTCGGCTACTCCGCCCTCGCCAGCGGGTCGGCCGTCATCGGCGTCGTCATCCTCGTGGTCGGTGCGGCGCGCGTGAACCACACCGCCGTTGAGGTCAGTTGAGCAGGGTCAGCACGAAGCCGATGAGCGGCAGGGTGCCTTGGGTCAACGCGGCACGCAGGTAGCTGCGCCCCGTCGTCACCAGGACGGTCGCGGCGAGGACCATCGAGCCCGTGCAGAACAGGACGAGGGTGCGGCCGGCCGTGTCGTGACCGGTCCACCACAGCACGAGTCCGAGGGCGGCGCCGAGTCCGAGGAAGAGGTTGTAGAAGCCCTGGTTGTAGGCCATCGGCCGGGTCACGTCGGCCGCGGCCTGGTCGGCGACCCCGAAACGCCTCCAGACGGTCGGCCGGGTCCAGCCGATGCTCTCCATCCAGAAGATGTAGACGTGCAGCAGTGCGGCCAGCCCGACGAACACGCTCGCGGCGATCCTCATGCTCGGAGCGTAAGGGCGTGTGCCGTCCGGAGCCGCGCGCCGAACGGACGGATTGCTCTTGCGATCGAGGCGGACGAGCGCCACGCAGCGTGCGCTCTGTCGAGTGGCGCTCAGGCGGTGATGCGCAGGGTGCTGGTGCGGTCGGGCCGGACGAGCACCTCGATGCGGTCGGCCACCCGCGACTTCAGCTCGGTCACGTGGCTGACGATGCCGACGGTGCGGCCGCCCTCGCGCAGCCCTTCGAGCGTGTGCATGACGTCGTCGAGCACGTCGGGGTCGAGCGTGCCGAAGCCCTCGTCGACGAAGAGCGTGCCGAGGTCGACCCCGCCGGACTCGGCCCGGACCACCTCGGCCAGCGCGAGCGCGAGCGACAGCGAGACGTAGAAGGTCTCGCCGCCGGACAGCGTGCCGACCTCGCGGACCTGGTTGGTGTGCATGTCGTGCACGCGCACACCGAGGCCCGACTTGGCGTTGCCCTTCTTCGCGTCGGTGTGCTCGAGCGTGTAGCGGCCTCCGGAGAAGCGTCCCAGCTCGGTGTTGGCCGCCGAGAGCACCTCAGTGAAGCGACGGATGAGGACGTACTTCGCCAGGTCGAGGTTGAGCTGGTTGTCGCCGTTGCCCGCGACGAGCTGGCCGACGCGGACGGCGTCGGCCGTCTCGGTGATGACGGCTGCGTTGCGCGCCATGGCCTCGCGCACGTCGGTGACGCGTCGCCTGGTGCGGCTGACCTGGTCACGCAGGCTGCCGTGCTCGTTGGTCGCGGCCTCGAGCTCCTTCTTGGCGGCGGCAGCGAGGGCCTCGAGCTGCTCGATGTCGTCGAAGAGGGCGTCGAGCTGGACGTCGGCGAGCTCGGGGCCAGTCAGCCCCGCCCGCACCTGGGTGCACGCGCGCTCGAACTCGGCGATCTCGCGCGTCTTGGCATTGATCCACTCCGCTCCGCGGTCGGCCGCCATCCACTCGGCGACGTCGGCGAAGCCGAACTGGGCGAGGTCGGCGTCGCGGGCGGCGGTGTCCTCGGCGACGGACGCGGCCGCCACGTCGCGCTGGGCGAGGGCGTCGATCAGGGCGTCGATGCGCGCGGCCCCGTCGACGAGGTCGTCACGACGGGCCGTGACGCTGGGGTGGCCGTCGCGAGCCTGCTCGACGAGTGACGTCTCCTCGGTGATGCGCGCCTCGAGATCGGCCACGGCCTGCTCGGTGCGGGCCGCGTCGGCTCCGAGGCTGCTCTTCTGCGCCGACAGGACGTCGACGCGCTCGCGCAGCTCGGCCACGCGGACCGCCCCCGCCTCGACGTCGGAGCGGGCCTGCACCGATGCGGCGAGCTCGTGTGCCGCGGCCTCGGCCCGCAACCGGGCCGTCGCGACGTCGAGCCCGTCGCAGCGCGCGGCGAGCTCGCGCACCTCGGACCGGAGGGTGCCAAGCGCCTCGGCCGCCTGCGTGGCCTGTTCGCGGAGCCGCACGACCCGGGACTCCTCGGCGTCGATCTGCTCGGGCGTCACGGCACCGAGCGTCGGGTGGGCCGGGGACGGGTGCTCCACGGAGCCGCACACCGGGCACGGGTCGCCGTCGACGAGGGAGAGCCCCAGCTCGCCGGCGATGCCGTCGATGCGAGCCCGGCGCAGCCCGGCGAGCGACGTCTCGGCCGTCGCCACCGTCGACAGCGCCTGGGTCGCGGCAGCCTCGGCGCGGGGCACCCGGGAGGCGGCGGCCTCGTGGGCCACCGCTGCCTCGAGCCGGTCCCGGGCGCGCTCACCCTCGGCCGCCCGTCCGTCCAGGAGCGCGGCGACGCGACGCGCCTCGGTCAGGGCCTCGTCGTGCATCGCGATCGTTGCGGGCAGCGCCTCGAGCTCGGTCGACACGGATGCCGCCGACCGGCGTATGCCGTCGAGCCGCTCGCGCAGCCGCGCCAGCTCCCCGACGCGGCCGGGGAGCGCTCCCTCGAGGACGATGGCGCCGGTGAGGGATCCGACGACCTCACGCGCCTGGGCCGCGGCCTCGCGCAGGGCGGCTGGACCCCGCTCGCGCAGCGCCGGTTGGACCCGCTCCCGGGCCTGCGCCAAGG
>NZ_JBFULD010000280.1:0-5662 GCF_056400505.1 Terrabacter sp. P5_B1 | reverse complement strand
GGCCGCGTCCGCGACGCTGGCGCCCGAGGCCGCCGACGACGTGGCCGAGCTGCGACGTCGCCTCGACGAGACCCTCGCGGCGCAGCCCCTGCCCATCGCCCGTGCCCGAGCCCTGGCGGCCGCGTTCGCGGCCTACGTCGACGCCGCGACCCGGCCCGCGCCGCGCACCGGGCGCACCGCTGCCCGTCCTCCTGCACCCCGACCCTCAGCACCCCGAACCCCAGAACCCCGACTCCAGAGGCCCCGCCCATGACCTGCACGCAGCCGGGCTGCACCGGAACGATCGTCGACGGCTACTGCGACGTGTGCGGCATGGCCGCAGGGTCCAGCCCGGTCCCCGTGGCCGTGGGGGCCGCAGCGCGCGGGGGCGCGGCCTCGAAGCCCACCCCAGCCCCAGCCAGTGGCCCGTCGATCCCGGAGGGCGGCGCCTGCCAGCAGCCCGGGTGCGGCGGCACGATCGAGGCCGGCTACTGCAACGTGTGCGGCACACCGGCCGACCAGCTGAGCGTGGCCGGGTACGCCGCGCCCACCGAGCCGCCGAGCCCTGACGGCCAGGGGGGCGAGGCCGCAGGCACCGCGGGCACGGCCGGGGTCGGTCCGGAGATGTCCACACGATCGGCTGCCTCGAGCAACCTGGCGTCGGCAGCCCTGGGCTCCAAGCGAGCCCGCGAGGCGGGATCCATCGCGACTCGGCGCACCGGCGGCTCGCAGCGGCTCCGGTCGGCACGGCTCGGTGGCGGCATCACGACGGTGCGTCCGGCCCCCGAGATCAACGCCGCCAAGGCCCTCCTCACGAACCCGACGGTGCCCGAGAACAAGCGCTACTGCCCCAAGTGCGGTGAGCCCGTCGGGCGCGGCCGCGACGGCAGGACCGGGCGCACCACCGGCTTCTGCCCCAAGTGCCGCCACCCGTTCTCCTTCGACCCCAAGCTCCAGGCGGGTGACCTCGTGGCCGGGCAGTACGAGGTCGCGGGCTGCCTGGCCCACGGCGGCCTCGGCTGGATCTACCTCGCCCGGGACAAGAACGTCTCCGACCGTTGGGTCGTGCTCAAGGGCCTGCTCAACTCCGCCGACCCAGACGCCCTGGCCGCGGCGATCGCCGAGCAGCGCTTCCTCGCCCAGGTCTCGCACCCCAGCATCGTCGAGATCTACAACTTCGTGACCCACGACGACGCCGGCTACATCGTCATGGAGTACGTCGGCGGGACCTCGCTCAAGTCCATCCTCAAGCAGCGCCTGCAGGCCGCCGGGAGGTACGACCCGCTGCCCGTCGACCAGGCCCTCGCCTACCTCCTCGAGATCCTGCCGGCCTTCCAGTACCTCCACGACCTGGGCCTCGTCTTCTGCGACTTCAAGCCGGACAACATCATCCAGGTCGGCGACGAGGTCAAGCTCATCGACCTCGGGGGCGTGCGCCGCGCCGACGACGAGGACTCGGCGATCTTCGGGACCGTCGGCTACCAGGCTCCCGAGGTGGCCGAGCTCGGCGTCTCGGCCGCCTCCGACATCTACACGATCGGCCGCACCCTGGTGGTGCTGACGATGGAGTTCCGCGGCTACCAGACCACCTACCTCAACACGCTGCCCGCCCAGGACACCGTGCCGGTCTTCCAGCGCTACGACTCGTTCTACCGGCTCGTGGCCAAGGCGTGCGCCCCCAACCGGGACGACCGCTTCGTCTCCGCCGACGAGCTGCGCTCGCAGATGGTCGGGGTGCTGCGGGAGGTGGTCGCCCTCGACCGTGGGTCGGGCGCCGCGACGACCACGGTCAGCTCGCTCCTGTTCGACGTGCCCACGCCGGGCGTCGAGCCCGACGACTGGCGCAACCTGCCCGGCCTGCGCCGCGACCCGCACGACCCGCAGACCGGGTGGCTGACGACGGTGTCCGGCCCGCCGGAGGAGCGGCTGGCGACGCTCAAGCGAGCCGCGGTGCGCACGACGGAAGTGCTGCTCGAGCAGGCGCGCACGGCCCTCGACGCGAACCGGCCCGACGTCGCCGAGGCCACCGCGGGCGAGCTGCTGAGCGCGGACCCGTGGGAGTGGCGCGCCGTCTGGATCCAGGGGCTGGCCGCGCTCGAGCGCGGCGACTCCCGGACGGCCCAGGCCGCGTTCAACGCCGTCTACGGTCAGGTCCCGGGCGAGCTCGCACCCAAGCTCGCCCTGGCCCAGGCCTCCGAGCAGGCCGGCGACGACGCGGTCGCCGAGAACCTCTACGTGGCGTGCGCACGTACGGACGCGACCTACGTCCCGATGGCGGCCTTTGGCGTGGCCCGCATCCGGGCCGAGCGCAAGGACGTCGACGGTGCGGTCGCGGCATACCGCCTCGTGCCGGTGCAGTCGAGCGCCTACCGCACCGCTCGGGCAGGTCTGGCCGAGCTGCTCGCCCGGGCCAACCGGGGACTGCCCGACCTCGCCGAGGCACTGCGCACCCTCGACGACACGTCGCTGTCGGCGCGGCGGCGGGCCGAGCTGACCACGCTGATCTACCGTGAGGCGCTCGTGACGGTGGAGAAGAGCGGGAACAAGGCCGATGTCCGCCTGGGCGAGCACAAGGGCACCCCCAACGGTTTGCGGCTCGGGCTCGAGGAGGCCCTGCGCGAGCTGGCCAAACGCACCCCCGACCTGACCGAGCGCGTACCCCTCGTCGACGAGGCGAACGCCATTCGACCCTGGAGCCTCTGGTGACCCACATCCCGACGACGGGAGCGGCCCACCCCGCTCCGACCCCCGCTCCCGAGCCTGCGACGAGCGCGCCCGTGGGAAGCGAGCAGGCGCAGGCTCCTGCGGCTTCCCGCGACTGCCCGGCCTGCGGCACGGCCAACCCGGCCGAGTCGAGCTTCTGCGAGGCCTGCGGCGCCGACCTCGTCGTCGCGGCCCGCGCGGCGACGGGTACGCCGCCACCGGCACCGACGTCGGACGGCACCGTGCTCGCCTCGGCGACACCGCAGACCGCGCCCGCCGGTGAGGAGTCGCCGCTCGACGTCGGCTGGACCGGCGCGGTGCCCTCGTCCGCGGTCGCGCCGGCCGACGACGAGCTGACGTGCCACGCCTGCGGCCAGGGTCGCATCGTCGACGGCTACTGCGACCACTGCGGCACGCCCCCACCCAACCCGCGCGACCACCTCGTCGAGTCACCGGTGGCGTGGGTCGGCGGCGTGTGCGACATCGGCAGGCGCCACGCCCGCAACGAGGACGCCATGTCCCTCAGTGCGGTCGAGGCACCGGGCTCGCGGGCGGTCCTCGTCGTCTGTGACGGCGTCTCGATGGCCACCGACTCGCACATCGCGTCGCTCGCCGCGGCCAAGGCCGCGCGTGCCGTGCTCGACCAGCCCTTCCCCCGCGGGGTCGGGACCCCGGAGGCGTGGGCGGCCGGCGCCGCGCGGGCGCTGACGAGCGCCGTCGCCCGGGCCAACGAGGCCGTGGCCGCTGCCGTCGTCGAGGACGTCCCCAACCCGCCGTCGTGCACCTTCGCGGCAGCGGTCGTGGAGGACGACGTCATCGTCGCCGGCAACGTCGGCGACAGCCGCGTCTACTGGCTGCCCGACGCCACCGACGAGCCTGCGAGCCAGCTCGGACGCGACGACTCGTACGCCCAGGAGCAGATGGCGGCGGGCGTCCCGCGGCTCGAGGCCGAGACCGGCCCGCACGCCCACTCGATCACGCGCTGGCTCGGCCGGGACGCCCCCGACGACCTCACGCCGCACCTGACGACGGTGACGGCAACACCGGGCTGGCTCATGGTCTGCTCCGACGGCCTGTGGAACTACTGCTCCGAGGCCGAGGCCCTGCGCAGCCTGCTGCACGACGCCGCGGCGCGGCTCGATGACGTCACGCCCACCACGGTGGCGCAGGCGCTCGTCGACTTCGCCAACGAGCAGGGTGGACGCGACAACATCACGGTTGCCCTCGCCCGACTCGCTGGGCGAGGATCGAGCACGACGACGGAGGCGACCGCATCGGCGGCGCCGATGGAAGGGGACCCGACGGATGGCTGACTTCACCGCAGAGGTGTTCCAGAACGAGTTCCTGCCCGACGGGGGCACCGACGTCCACGCGATCGTGCGGGTGACCTCGACCGGCGCGTCCGCCGCGACGGCCTCCGCGGGTCTGACCGACCCGGGATCGGCCGCCGAGGTCATCCTCATCGACACGTCGGGCTCGATGGGGCGCCGTGGCGTCCAGGCGGCCGGTGAGGCAGCGAAGGCAGCCTTGGCCGAGATCGTCGACGGCACGCTGTTCTCGATCGTCTCCGGCAACGGCACGGCCCAGATCGTCTACCCCTACAGCCACCAGGGCGCGCTCGTGCCGATGGCGGCACACACCCGGGGCGAGGCCAACCGCGCCATCGAGGGGCTGCGCGCCAACGGCGGCACGGCGATGGGCACGTGGCTCACCCTCGCCCGCCAGATCTTCGAGACCGTGCCGCACGTGACCAAGCGACACGCGATCCTGCTCACCGACGGCGTCAACGAGGGCGAGACCCCCGCCTCGCTGCAAGCCGCGGTCGCCGGGTGCGTCGGCTCGTTCCAGTGCGACTGCCGCGGCGTCGGTGACCAGTGGCGCGTCGACGAGGTGCGTGGCATCGCCTCGGCGCTGCTCGGCACCGTCGACCTCATCCCCGCGCCGGAGGAGATGGCGGCCGAGTTCGAGGCGATGATGCGCGCGTCGATGTCGCGCGGCGTCGCCAACTCCGAGCTGCGCGTGTGGGTCCCACAGGGGGCCGAGCTGCTCTTCGTCAAGCAGGTCTCGCCGACGCTCGAGGACCTCACCTCGCGGCGCACCGTCGTCAACCCGCTCACCGGCGCCTACCCGACCGGCGCGTGGTCCGACGAGAGCCGCGACTACCACGTGGCCGTACGCCTGCCCGCCCGCACGCTGGGGCAGGAGCAGCTCGCGGCCCGCGTGCAGTTCTCGCTCGGTGGCGACCCCGTCGCCCAGGCGCTCGTCAAGGCCAAGTGGAGCAACGACGACTCGCTGACCACGCGCATCGACCCGGCAGTGGCCGCCTACACGGGCCAGGCCGAGCTCGCCACGGTCATCCAGGAGGGTCTTGCCGCCAAGGCTGCCGGACAGGATGACGTCGCGACCGCCAAGCTCGGGCGCGCGGTGCAGCTCGCCGACGCCACCGGCAACGACGAGATGACGACCCGCCTGAAGAAGGTCGTCGACATCGACGACGCCGACACGGGCACCGTCCGGCTCAAGAAGGGTGCGTCGAAGATCGACGAGATGTCGCTCGACACCGCGTCGACGAAGACGAGCCGGGTGCGCCGATGAGTGCGGTCTGCCCCAACGGACACACGTCCGAGGCCGAGGACTACTGCGACACCTGCGGATCCCCCATCGTGGCGAGCGCACAGCCCACGGCCTCGGGCACGGCAAGCTCGGCGAGCGCCACCCCGTCGTCGTCCGGCTCCTCGCTCGACCTCGACCCGTACCCGTCCGCTGGTGCCACCGGACCCGGCGGCCCTGGTGCACCGGGCGCCACCGGGGCGCCTGGGACCCCCGGCGCCCCGGCGGTCCTGGAGTGCCCCAACTGCTCGACCGAGAACCCCGACGGCGCGCTGTTCTGCGAGGCCTGCGGCTACGACTTCACGACTGGCGCCATGCCCCGTGATCCCGCCGCCGGGCCGAGCGACCTCGTCGACACCGAGCCCGACGG
>NZ_JBFULD010000279.1:0-5669 GCF_056400505.1 Terrabacter sp. P5_B1 | reverse complement strand
GCCTCCACGCCGCGCGGTCGGCGAGCCCGACCCGCTCGAGCTCGAGGCAGGCGCGCTCGCGGGACCGGTGGCGGTCGACGCCGCGGCTGCGCGGCCCGAAGGCGACGTTGTCGACCGCCCGCAGGTGCGGGAAGAGGAGGCTGTCGGTGAGCATGAGGCCGACCCGGCGCCGCTCCGGCGCGAGCCGGCGCCGCCCGTCGTCCCAGACGTCGCCGCCGACGCGCACGTGCCCCTCGGCGAGGGGGAGCACTCCGGCGAGGGCGAGGACGGTCGTCGTCTTGCCGCCGCCGTTGGGACCGAGGACGCCGATGACCTGGCCCGGCGCGGCGTTGAGGGGGACGTCCACCTCGATCACCCCGCGCGACAGGCGGACCCGAGCGTCGAGACCCGCGACGCCGGTGACACCGCGGCCGCTGTCAACCGGTGGCCTCATCGCAGCCACCGTCCGCGGAGCACGCCGAGCACCAGCACGCTGACGCCCAGCAGCAAGATGCTGATCGAGATCGCCACCTGCGGGTCGCGCTCCAGCTCGACGTAGACGAGGAGCGGCAGGGTCTGCGTGCGGCCCTGGAAGTTGCCGGCGAAGGTGATCGTCGCACCGAACTCGCCGAGCGCACGGGCCCACGCCAGAGCGAGACCGCTCGCGATGCCCGGCAGCACGAGCGGGATGCCGACCGTCCGGAGGTAGCGCAGGTCGCTCGCTCCGAGCGTCCGCGCCACCGACTCCAGCCGTGGGTCGAGGCCGCGCATCGCGCCCTCGACCGCCAGCACGTAGTAGGGCATCGCGACGAAGGTCTCGGCGAGCACCACGGCCACGGTCGTGAACGGGATCTGGATGCCGAAGGGAGTCAGGTACTGCCCGATGACCCCGTTGCGTCCCCATGCCATGAGGAGGGCCACGCCGCCGACGACCGGTGGCAGCACGAGCGGAACCGTGAGCAGGGCGCGCACCCAGCTCGTCGCCCGGTGCTCGGACCGGGCCAGGAACCAGGCCAGCGGGGTGCCGAGCACCAGGCACAAGACGGCTGTCACCGAGGTCGTCGTCAGCGAGAGCCGCAGTGCCGGAAGGACGGTCGGCGTCGCGAGGTCGGACGGGATGCGAGCCCAGTCGGCACGGACCAACAGCGCGACGAGGGGGACGACGAGCAGCACGAGGGCGAGCGCGGCCGGGACCCCGACGGCGACACGGGAACGCCAGCGGGCGGCATACCTCATGTCACGTCATCCTTCCGGTGGCTGAAGGGCACGGGATCAGGGGGCGCCGAAGCCGAACGACTGCACGGTGGCGAGCCCCTTGGCGCTCAGCAGATAGGCGACGAAGGCCCGCGCTGCAGGGTCGTCGGACAGCGTGACGACCGGGTACGACAGGCTCGTGTTGAGCCGAGGCGCGATCCCGACGCCCTCGACGGCGCCCTTCGCCGCGACGACGTCGGAGTGGTAGACGACGGCGGCATCGGCCTCTCCGAGCTTGACCTTGGCCAGGGTCGCCTTGACGTCGACCTCCTGGCTGACGACGTGGGGCACGATGCGGGCCCTCGTGAACGTCGCCTGCGCGGCCTTGCCGCACGGCACGGTGTCGGCGCAGAGGACGACCTTGACGGTCGGCTTCGCGAGGTCGGCGATCGTCGTGATGCCGCCGGGATTGCTTGGGGGCACGGCGATCTCGAGGGTGTTGGTCGCGAAGGTCTTCGTGTCCTTGACCATGCTCTTGTCGAGCGGCGCTGCGGCGGCGGTGCCGGCGAGCGCGATGACGGAGGCAGGCGCTCCGTTGTCGACCTGCTGCACGAGCGTGGCGCTCGAGCCGTACGAGGTGTCCACCGTGACGCCAGGGTTGGCGGCCTCGAAGTCCTTCGCCAGCTGGTCGAAGGACTCGGTGAGCGATGCAGCCGCGAGGACGGTGACCGTGCCGTGAAGAGTCGACGACCCGGTGCCGACGGCGGGGGTGGCAGACGTCCCACACGCTGTCAGCAGGGGCGACAGCGCCAAGGTGGCCGCGGCTGGGAGGAGTCGACGGTCCCGCCTGCGGGCGAGGGCGGCGCTCATGCGGGCACTTCGACGACGACGTGGGTCGACTTGACGCTGGCGACGGCGACGGAGCCGACCTCGAGGGCGAGGTCGTCGACGGACTCGCTCGAGAGGAGCGAGACGATGCGGAAGGGGCCGCACTGCAACTCGACCTTGGCCATCACGGTGTCCCGGGTGATGGCGGTGACGATCCCGCGCATCCGGTTGCGGGCGGAGGCGCCTCCGGTGGCGCCGACCGCAGCCGGATGTGCGAGCTCCTGGGCCACGGCGGCGAGCTGAGCGCCGTCGACGGTGCGCCGGCCGGCGTCGTCGGTGGCTCCGTCGAGACGACCGGAGTCCACCATCCGGCGGACGGTGTCGTCGGAGACGCCGAGGAGAGCGGCTGCTTCGGTGATGCGCAACTGCGGCATGAAGCCGATGCTACCGCCGCATCTGCGGAATCGTTCCGCTGGGACGCCATTCGTAGAGCAATCATCCGGCCCCGGAGGGGCAGGGGGTTGACGAGGAGGGGGTGTCAGGCGTGTAATCAATCTATCAGTTGATCAAGGAGTTAGTTGACCATGATTCTCTCGCCCGTCTCGGATGCGGACCTCGACCGCGCTTTCGCGGCCCTGGCCGACCCGGTCCGGCGCGCCATCATCGCCCGCCTCAGCCGGGGCGCCGCGACCGTCAACGAGCTCGCCGAACCGTTCGCGATCAGCAAGCAGGCCGTCAGCAAGCACATCCAGGTGCTCGAGCTGGCCGGGCTCGTGACCCGGACCCGCGACGCGCAGCGCCGCCCCGTCCACCTGGAGGCCGCGCGGCTCGAGGCCATGACGGCCTGGATCGACCGCTATCGCCTGCTCGCCGAGCAGCGGTTCCGGTCGCTCGACGCCGTCCTCGAACGTTCGGCGCACACCCCACCTGCCGCCACGTCGGCGGCAGGGACCACACCGCACAACACCGCAGAGGAGCACCTGTCATGACCAACCAACTGAACCTCGACATCCCCACCGGCGTGCCGTGGATCGACTTCACGCGTGAGTTCGACGCCCCGGTCGAGGCCGTCTGGGGCGCCCACCGCGACCCCGAGCTCGTCCGCCAGTGGCTCGGTCCGCGGGGCTACGAGATGGACATCGAGCGCTGGGACTTCACCGCGGGCGGCGGCTACCGCTACGTGCACCGCAACCCCRCTGGCGTGGAGTTCGGCTTCCACGGCACCTTCCACACGATCCGCGACAACGACCTCGCCATCCAGACCTTCGAGTTCGAAGGCGCACCCGACGAGGTCGCCATCGAGTTCATGCGCTTCGTCGACCTCGGTGACGGTCGCTGCCGGCTCGAGGGCCGCAGCATCGGCCGCACCGTCGAAGGCCGCGACATGATGGTGGAGAGCGGGATGGAGAAGGGGATGGCCGAGGGCTACGAGCGCCTCGACGAGCTCGTCGCCCAGCCGACGTCCGAGTCCGCGTCCGCGCCTGCCCCGGCGCAGGGATGAGCGCCATGGACTGGACCCTCGAGGTCGTCATCGTCCCGGTCAGCGACCTGGGCGCCGCCGTCGCCTTCTACCGGGACCAGGTCGGCTTCGGCCTCGACCACGAGACGCAGAACGAGCACATGCACGTCGCGCAGCTCACCCCGCGCGGCTCCGGCTGCTCGATCGTCGTCGGGGACCTGCCCTCGCAGAAGGCGATGGCGCCCGGGTCGCTGCACGGCATCCAGCTCGTCGTCGCCGACGCGGCGGCGGCGCGGGAGGAGCTCATCGGCAGGGGGGTCGAGTGCTCCGAGATCCAGGTCATCGACCCACGCGACGGCGGCACGTTCTTCGGCTTCTCCGACCCCGACGGCAACTCGTGGGCGGTCCAGCAGCTGCAGGTCCGTGCCGACAAGCCGCTCATCCCGCACGAGGCCCGCGGCCGCTTCGGCGAGGACCTCGAGCCCTGAAGCCAAGGTCGGCGGCGGGTCGACAGGGCGCGTCGCCGGCCGTCTCGAAGCACCGAAGGAGGAGACCATGAGCAGGGTCGTGTTCGACATCAGCATGTCCGTCGACGGGTTCGTCACGGCTGCCCCGCAGACTGCGGAGGATCCACTGGGCCCGGGCGGGTCGGACCTGCACGCCTGGACCATCGACGGTGAGTACCTCGACCGAGCCGTCGCCGGGCTCGGGGCGGTCGTCGCGGGGCGGACCACCTACGACCACGCCATCTCGGGTTGGCGGGCGGATGGCCCGTCCGGGCCGGCGCGTCGTCCGGTCTTCGTCGTGACCCACGCAGCCCCCGATCCGCAGACGGTGCCCGCCAACGGCGTCTACACCTTCGTCACCGACGGGCTCGAGTCCGCGCTGGAGCAGGCGCGGGCTGCGGCCGCCGACCGGACCGTGACGATCATGGGGGGCGCCGACCTCGGCCGGCAGTACCTGGCTGCCGGCCTCGTCGACGAGATCTCGCTGCACCTGGCGCCGCGCCTCTTCGGCGCCGGCACCCCGATGTTCGCCGGTCTCGACGTCGGCCATCTCGAGCTCGACCTGCTCGACTGCAACGCGGGCCCGCTCGCGGTCCACCTGCGTTACCGCGTCGGCCGGGGCGCGGCCGTGTGAGGCGGACCACGACAACGCGTTCGGTCGCGAACGCCGTGTAACGCCACTGAGTTCGCCGATCGAAGGCGCCTCAGGTGCGGAATGCGCATCTCACCAGCACCCGTCCCGGGTTACGCCGCGGGGTGGGCGGACGGCATACTGACCCCCATGAGCAACGTCCCCCAGCAGCGGCTCCTGCAGACCGCGATCCCCGGCCCGAAGTCGGCCGCGCTCCAGGCCCGGAAGACGGCGGCCGTGTCCGCCGGCGTCTCCACCGGCCTGCCGGTCTACGTCGAGCGTGCCGGTGGCGGCATCCTCGTCGACGTCGACGGCAACCAGCTCATCGACTTCGGGTCCGGCATCGCCGTGACGACCGTCGGCAACGCCGCCCCGCGGGTCGTCGACCGGGTCACCGCGCAGGTCGCCGACTTCACCCACACCTGTTTCATGGTGACGCCCTACGAGGAGTACCTCGAGGTCGCCGAGGCCCTCAACGACCTGACGCCCGGCGACCACGAGAAGCGCACCGCCCTCTTCAATTCCGGCGCCGAGGCCGTCGAGAACGCCGTCAAGGTCGCTCGCCACTTCACCGGCCGCAACGCCGTCGTCGCCTTCGACCACGCCTACCACGGCCGCACCAACCTGACGATGGCGCTGACGGCGAAGAACATGCCCTACAAGCACAGGTTCGGCCCGTTCGCCGGCGAGGTCTACCGCGCGCCGATGAGCTACCCGTTCCGGTGGCCGGGCGGCCCCGCCGACTGCGCCAAGGAGTCGTTCGACACCTTCGTCAGCCAGGTGCACGCGCAGGTGGGGGAGGACAACCTCGCCGCCGTCATCCTCGAGCCGATCCAGGGCGAGGGCGGATTCATCGTCCCCGCACCGGGATTCGTCAAGCAGGTCGCCGACTGGTGCACCGACAACGGGATCCTCTTCATCGCCGACGAGGTGCAGACCGGCTTCTGCCGCACCGGCGACTGGTTCGCGAGCGAGCACGAGGGCGTCGTGCCAGACCTCATCACCACGGCCAAGGGCATGGCCGGTGGCCTCCCGCTCGCCGGCGTCACCGGGCGCGCCGACGTCATGGACT
>NZ_JBFULD010000278.1:0-5685 GCF_056400505.1 Terrabacter sp. P5_B1 | reverse complement strand
CGTTCGTCCTCGTCGCGGAGCGGGAGGAGGTCTACCATCTCGCGGTTGACGAGGTCGGGGTCGAGGTCGAGGACGTAGGCCACACCGCCCGACATGCCCGCTGCGAAGTTGCGGCCGGTCTGTCCGAGCACCACCGCAGCACCGCCCGTCATGTACTCGCACCCGTGGTCACCGACGCCCTCGACGACCGCATGGGCGCCGGAGTTGCGCACGCAGAAGCGCTCGCCGACGACCCCGCGCAGGAAGAGCTGGCCGGTCGTGGCGCCGTAGGCGATGACGTTGCCGGCGATGACGTTCTCCTCGGCCACGAGGGCCGCGTCGCGGTGCGGTCGCACCACGATGCGGCCGCCGGAGAGTCCCTTGCCGACGTAGTCGTTGGCGTCGCCGAACAGCTGCATGGTGACGCCGGCCGGCAGGAAGGCGCCGAAGGACTGCCCGCCGGAGCCGGTCATCGTCAGCTCGATCGTGTTGTCCGCGAGGCCGGACGGGTGCGCCTTCGTCACGTGGTGACCGAGCATCGTGCCGACCGTGCGGTTGACGTTGCGCACGGCGATCTCGGTGCGCACCGGCTCGCCGGACTCGATGGCCGACAGGGCTCGGCTCAGGAGCTCGTTGTCGAGCGCCTTGTCGAGCCCGTGGTCCTGCGTGGCCGACTGGTACAGCGTGCCGCCGGTGGGGTTGTCCGCGACGGCGAGGATCGGGCTGAGGTCGAGGCCGGACGCCTTCCAGTGCGCGATCGCCTTGTCGAGGTCGAGGCTGCCGACCTGGCCGACGGCCTCCTCGATGGAGCGGAAGCCGAGCGACGCGAGGTGCTCGCGGACCTCCTGGGCGACGTACTCGAAGAAGGTCTCGACGAACTCCGGCTTGCCGGAGAAGCGCGAGCGGAGCTCGGGGTTCTGCGTGGCGATGCCGACCGGGCAGGTGTCGAGGTGGCAGACGCGCATCATGATGCAGCCCGACACCACGAGCGGTGCCGTGGCGAAGCCGAACTCCTCGGCGCCGAGCAGCGCGGCCACGACGACGTCGCGACCGGTCTTCAGCTGCCCGTCGACCTGGACGACGATGCGGTCGCGCAAGCCGTTGAGCACGAGGGTCTGCTGCGCCTCGGCGAGGCCGAGCTCCCAGGGGGCTCCGGCGTGCTTGAGCGAGGTGAGCGGCGACGCACCGGTGCCGCCGTCGTGGCCCGAGATGAGCACGACGTCGGCGTGCGCCTTGGAGACTCCGGCCGCGACGGTGCCGACCCCGATCTCGGAGACGAGCTTGACGTGGATCCGGGCCACCGGGTTGGCGTTCTTGAGGTCGTGGATCAGCTGAGCCAGGTCCTCGATGGAGTAGATGTCGTGGTGCGGCGGCGGCGAGATCAGGCCGACCCCGGGGGTCGAGTGCCGGGTCCTGGCCACCCACGGGTAGACCTTGTGGCCGGGCAGCTGTCCGCCCTCGCCGGGCTTGGCGCCCTGGGCCATCTTGATCTGGATGTCGTCGGAGTGCGTGAGGTAGAGACTCGTGACGCCGAAGCGTCCCGAGGCGACCTGCTTGACCGCCGAGCGGCGCTCGGGGTCGAGGAGGCGGTCGACGTCCTCGCCGCCCTCCCCGGTGTTCGAGCGACCACCGAGGTGGTTCATCGCGATCGCTAGCGTCTCGTGCGCCTCCTGCGAGATCGAGCCGTAGCTCATGGCGCCCGTGTTGAAGCGCTTGACGATCTCGCTGACCGGCTCGACCTCCTCGATCGGCACGGGCAGGCGCCCCGTGACCCCGGTCGGTCGGAAGCCCATGAGTCCGCGCAGCGTCATCAGGCGCGACGTCTGGTCGTCGACGCGGTTGGTGTACTGCTTGAAGATGTCGTAGCGGCGCTGGCGCGTCGAGTGCTGGAGGCGGAAGACCGTCTCCGGGTCGAAGAGGTGCGGCTCACCCTCGCGCCGCCACTGGTACTCGCCCCCGACCTCGAGGGTGCGGTGCGGCTGGTGGACGCCGTCCGGCGGGTAGGCGCGCGCGTGGCGCTCGGCCGTCTCGCGGGCGATGACGTCGAGGCCGACGCCGCCGAGCTGGCTCACCGTGCCGGTGAAGTAGCGCTCGACGAGCGCCTGCGACAGACCGATGGCCTCGAAGACCTGGGCGCCGCGGTACGACGCGACGGTCGAGATGCCCATCTTGGACATGACCTTGAGGACACCCTTGCCGAGGGCCTTGATGAGGTTGGCAACGGCCTTCTCGGCCGTCACGCCCTCGATCTCACCGGCCCGGACGAGGTCCTCGACGGTCTCCATGGCGAGGTAGGGGTTGACGGCGGCCGCACCGAAACCGATGAGCAGCGCCACGTGGTGCACCTCGCGCACGTCACCGGCCTCGACGAGCAGGCCCACCTGGGTGCGGGTCTTCTCACGGATGAGGTGGTGGTGGACGGCGGCCGTGAGGAGCAGCGACGGGATGGGCGCGAGGTCGCGGCCGGAGTCGCGGTCGGAGAGCACGACGAACCGCGCACCGCGGGTGATGGCCTGCGACACCTCGGCGAAGATCTCCTCGAGGCGGTCCCGCATGGCGGCCGCTCCCCCGGTGACGTCGTACAGGCCGCGGACGACGTGGGTCGCGTAGCCGGGCAGGTCACCGTCGGCGTTGATGTGGACGATCTTGGCGAGCTCGTCGTTGTCGATGACCGGGAAGTCGAGGACGAGCTGGCGGGCGTGCGACGGCGAGGCCGACAGGGCGTTGCCCTCGGGCCCCATGTAGGTGCCGAGCGAGGTGACGAGCTCCTCGCGGATGGCGTCGAGCGGCGGGTTGGTCACCTGGGCGAAGAGCTGCGTGAAGTAGTCGAAGAGCAGCCTCGGCCGCGACGACAGGACGGCGATGGGCGTGTCGGTGCCCATCGAGCCGAGCGCCTCTCCACCGGAACGGGCCATCGGGGTCAGCAGGATGCGCAGCTCCTCGGCGGTGTAGCCGAACGTCTGCTGGCGACGGGCGACCGAGGCCGCGGTGTGCACGATGTGCTCACGCTCCGGGAGGTCCTCGAGGTGGATGAGACCGGCATGCAGCCACTCGGCATACGGCTTGGCGGCGGCGAGCTGGGACTTGATCTCCTCGTCGCTGACGATGCGGCCGTGCTCGGTGTCGACGAGGAACATCTTGCCGGGCTGGAGGCGTCCGCGCTGGACGATGGTCTCGGGGTCGAGCTCGAGCACGCCGGACTCGGAGGCCAGCACGACGAGGCCGTCGTCGGTGACCGTGTAGCGACCGGGCCGCAGGCCGTTGCGGTCGAGGACCGCGCCGACGAGCGTGCCGTCGCTGAAGCAGACGTTGGCGGGACCGTCCCACGGCTCCATGAACGTCGAGTGGAACTCGTAGAACGCCTTGCGCGCCGGGTCCATCGTGGCGTGGTTCTCCCACGCCTCGGGGATCATCATGAGGACCGCGTGCGGCAGCGAGCGGCCGCCGAGGTGGAGCAGCTCGAGCACCTCGTCGAAGCTCGCCGAGTCGGACGCCTCGGGGGTGCAGATCGGGAAGACCCGCTCGAGGTCGCCCGGGATGATGTCGGAGGTCAGCAGGCTCTCGCGCGCGCTCATCCAGTTGCGGTTGCCCTTGACGGTGTTGATCTCACCGTTGTGCGCGATGAAGCGGTAGGGGTGCGCGAGCGGCCACGACGGGAACGTGTTCGTCGAGAAGCGCGAGTGCACCAGGGCGAGCTCGCTGGCGAAGCGGGGGTCGGACAGGTCCGGGAAGAACGGCTCGAGCTGGCCGGTCGTCAGCATGCCCTTGTAGACGATGGTGCGCGAGCTGAGCGAGGAGAAGTAGACGCCGACCTCGTGCTCGGCCCGCTTCCGCAGGCAGAACGCGAGCCGGTCGAGCCCCAGCGCCACCTGCCGACCGATCGAGCTGCTCACGAACAGCTGCTCGAAGAACGGCATGCACTCGCGGGCCACGGCGCCGACGAGGTCGCCCTCGACGGGCACCTCACGCCAGCCGAGGACCTTGAGGTTCTCGGCGACCGCGAGCTCCTCGATGCGGGCCTTGGCCGCGGCCCGCTCGATGGGGTTCTGCGGCAAGAAGGCGATGCCCGCGGCATACGCCCCGTTGTTCGGCAGCGTGAAGGGGACCGTCGCGCGGAAGAACGCGTCGGGGATCTGGGTCAGGATGCCCGCGCCGTCACCGACGAGCGGGTCGGCCCCGGTGGCCCCACGGTGGTCGAGGTTGCGCAGCGCCGTGAGGGCGTGGTCGACGATGTCGTGGCCCGCCGTCCCCCGCATCGTCGCGATGAGGGCGACACCACAGGCGTCGTGCTCGAACTCGCGTCGGTAGAGACCGGAGTTCTCCGGGTGTGCACTGTAGAGGGCACTGGTGCGGGTGTGCGGCGGCATGTTCACCGTCCTTCTGCTGGGTCCCAGGCGGCGACCGCACGGGGCCACGCGACATGACTGAGGGCATGTGGACGGCACTGGCCACAGGCGTTTCTGGAGACGATATCGGAGTGGCCGCTCGTCCTACCTGTTGATACGGCGGATTCCGAATCCTGAGACGTCGTGCTCACCACCTCGATAACGAACGGCGCGGAGCGCGTCACGACTGCGCCGGACGGTCCACCTTCGACTCGCTGGCAGCGGTGTCGTTCGACCCGTCGGGGGCAGCCTGGACCGAAGGATCTCCGGCCTCCCCCTGCTCGACCTCGGCGCCGTCCGGGTCGGCCTGCCCCGCCGGGGCGGCCGGCTGCTCCATGCGGCCGAAGCGGCGCCACAGGTAGACTCCGAGCAGGAACACGAGGATCGAGACCCAGGTGTTGACGCGCTGGCCGAGGATGAGGTTGGCCGAGTCGCTGCGCATGTTCTCGATGACGATGCGCCCGACCGGATAGCCCATGACGTAGGCCGCGAAGACCTGACCGGCCTTGAGCGGGCGCCGGCGGCCGAGCCAGATGAGGAAGGCCGCGAGCAGCAGGCACCAGAGTGCCTCGTAGAGGAAGGTCGGGTGGAAGTAGCCCTTGACGACGGGGTTGCCCTGGGCGTCGACGACGGCGCGGCCGACCGAGGTGTCCCACTCGTAGATGCGCAGCCTCCACGGCAGGTCGGTCGGGGCGCCGTAGATCTCGTTGTTGAACCAGTTGCCGAAGCGGCCCATCGCCTGGGCGATCGCGAGGCCGGGCGCGGCGGCGTCGACGAAGTCGCGGAACGCGACGCCGTTCTTGCGGCAGCCGATCCAGGCCCCGAGGGCGCCCAGCGCAACCGCACCCCAGATGCCGAGACCGCCCTCGTAGATGGCGAAGGCCTTCCACGGGTCGCCGTTCTGGCCGAAGTACGGCTGCGGCGTGGTGATGAGGTGGTAGAGGCGCCCGCCGACGATGCCGAACGGCACGGCCCAGGCGGAGATGTCGATGGCGACGCCCTTGCGGTGCCCACGGGCCTCCAGGCGCTTCTGCGTCAGCCAGACCGCGACGACGATGCCGGCGAGGATGCACAGGGCATACCCCCGGACCGGCAGGGGGCCGAGGTGCCAGACGCCGACGCTGGGCGACGGGATCTCGGCCGGCAGCGCGGCACCCAGGGCGGCGGGCACACCGGCGAGCAGGGTCATGACCGGCTCCGGCGCACGCCGTCGGCGAGCTCGCGGGCCAGGACGCCGAGGGCGTGGAGACCCTGCTCCTCGGAGTCGGCCTCGGTGAGGCACCGCACGAGCGCGGAGCCGACGATGACGCCGTCGGCGTAC
>NZ_JBFULD010000277.1:0-5687 GCF_056400505.1 Terrabacter sp. P5_B1 | reverse complement strand
GTGCGTGCTCGTCGACGACGTCCAGACCGCCTTCGGTGGGGTCGCGAGAGCCGTGGTCGACCGGGCCCCCGAGCTTCGCATCGTGGGCGTCACCGGATCGTCGGGCAAGACGAGCGTCAAGGACCTCCTCGCGTCCGTGCTGTCGTCGGTCGCCGAGACGGTCGCGCCCGTCAACTCGCTCAACGGCGAGATCGGGGTGCCACTCACCGTCTGCCGCGTCACCCCGACGACCCGGTTCCTCGTCGCCGAGATGGGCGCCCGCGGCATCGGCCACATCGACTACCTGACGCGCATCGCACCTCCCCAGGTCGCCATCGTGCTCAACGTCGGCAGCGCCCACGTCGGCGAGTTCGGCTCCCGCGAGAACATCGCCCGCGCCAAGTCCGAGCTGCCCCGCGCCGTCCCGGCCGAGGGCCTGTCCATCCTCAACGCCGACGACCCCGTCGTCGCCGCCATGGCCCCGGGTCTCGCCTCCAGGGTGCAGCTCTTCGGGCTCGCCCCCGAGGCGGACGTGCGTGCCGAGGACGTCTCCCTCGACGAGCGCGGCAGGGCCGCATACACCCTCGTGTGCCCGCAAGGGACGGCGCGAGTCTCGCTGCAGCAGAGCGGTGCCCACCAGGTCGGCAACTCGCTCGCCGTCGCGGCTGCCTCGCTCGAGCTCGGTCTGTCGCTCGACCAGGTGGTCGCGGGTCTGAAGGCAGCGGTGGCGGTGAGCCGCTGGCGCATGGAGATCACCGACCGCCCCGACGGGGTGGTCGTCGTCAACGACGCCTACAACGCGAACCCCGAGTCCATGCGTGCAGCGCTGGACGCCGTCGCCGCGATGCACGTGGTGGGGGAGCGCTGGGCGGTCCTCGGCTCCATGCTCGAGCTCGGCCCCGACGGCGACGCCGAGCAMGCGGCCGTCGGGTCGTATGCCGCGTCGCTCGGCTTCGACCACGTCGTGGCCGTCGGCGACGGCGCCAGGCCGCTCGCCGACGCGTTCCCCGGCTCGCACTGGGTGCCAGACACCGATGCGGCCCACGACCTGCTCGCCCCGCGACTGCGCGCGGGCGACGTCGTCCTGCTCAAGTCGAGCCGGGACAGCGGGCTGCGCTGGCTCGGCGACCGGCTCGCCTCCGAGGGCGGCGATCTCGCGTCGACACCGGTCGCCGCCACCACCGGAGAGGCGGCCGCTCGGTGAAGGGCGTCCTGCTGGCAGCGTCGTTCTCGCTGCTCATCTCGTTGTTCGGCACGCCGCTGTTCATCAAGTTCCTCGTCAAGCGCGGCTACGGCCAGTTCATCCGCGACGACGGGCCGACCTCGCACCACACGAAGCGCGGCACGCCGACGATGGGCGGCGCCATCATCCTCGCGGCGATGCTGGGCGCGTACTTCTTCTCGCACCTGTTCACGCTCAACCCGCCGACCGCGAGCGGGCTCCTCGTGCTCTTCCTCGCCGCTGGCCTGGGCTTCGTCGGCTTCCTCGACGACTTCATCAAGATCAGCAAGCAACGCAGCCTCGGGCTCCGGTCGAAGCAGAAGCTCGTCGGCCAGGCCCTCGTCGGCATCATCTTCGCCGGGCTCGCCCTCCAGTTCCCGAACGAGCAGTACCGCACGCCCGCCTCGCTGCTCGTGTCGTTCGTGCGCGACACGAACATCAGCCTGGCCCTCGGGGGCAGCACCGTCGTCGGGGTGATCCTCTTCGTCATCTTCGCCAACGTCATGATCGCCGGCGCGTCCAACGGCGTGAACCTCACCGACGGCCTCGACGGGCTCGCGACGGGCGTCTCGACGATGGTCTTCGGCGCCTACGTCCTCATCAGCATCTGGACGTACAACCAGAACTGCCAGACCAACCCGGGGATCAAGTGCTACGAGGTGCGAGACTCGCACGACCTCGCGCTGGTCGCCGCCGCCGGCATGGGTGCCTGCTTCGGGTTCCTCTGGTGGAACGCCACGCCGGCCAAGATCTTCATGGGCGACACCGGCTCCCTCGCCCTCGGCGGCGCGCTGGCGGGTCTGGCCATCACGACCCACACCGAGCTCCTCCTCGTCATCCTCGGCGGGATGTTCGTCCTCGAGACGCTGTCGGTCGTCGCGCAGGTCGCGTCGTTCAAGACCACCGGTAGACGGGTGCTGAGGATGGCGCCGCTGCACCACCACTTCGAGATGGTGGGGTGGAACGAGGTGACGGTCGTGGTCCGCTTCTGGATCATCGCCGGACTCTTCGCCGCCTTCGGCCTCGGCGTCTTCTACGCTGAATGGGTGGTGGGTTCCCAATGAGCTTCGACCCGCTCTACGAGCCCCGCGAGGGGCTGACCCACCGCGACGCCGACTGGTCGGGCCTCCACGTCCTCGTCGTCGGCCTCGGCGTGTCCGGCTTCGCGGCCGCCGACGCCCTGGCCGACCGCGGCGCGCACGTCGTCGCGGTCTCCCGCGACGAGACCGAGGCGATCCGCGAGCGAGCGGCGATCCTCGGGATCCTCGACGTCGACGTCCGTCTCGGCCCGGAGCACGTGGTCGAGCCGCCGTCGGGGACCGAGCTCGTCGTCACCTCTCCCGGGGTGCCGCCGCACGACCCGCTCATGCTCGCAGCGGCGTCGGCCGGCATACCCGTGTGGGGAGAGGTCGAGCTCGCCTGGCGCATGCGCGCCCGCGAGGGCGCGGCCCCGTGGCTCACCGTCACCGGCACGAACGGCAAGACGACGACCGTCAACATGCTCGCCTCGATCCTGCGCCACGCGGGACTCCGGGCCACGTCGGCGGGCAACGTCGGCACACCCCTCCTCGAGGCCGTGCTCCACCCCGAGCCCTACGACGTCCTCGCCGTCGAGCTCTCGAGCTTCCAGCTGTACTGGCAGCGGTCCATCTCGGCCGTCGCCTCCGCGGTCCTCAACGTCGCCCCGGACCATCTCGACTGGCACGGCAGCTACGCCGAGTACCTCAGGACCAAGGGCAAGATCTACGAGAACACCCACCTGGCCTGYGTCTACAACGTCGATGACATCCAGACCGAGCAGCTCGTCATGGAGGCCAATGTCGTCGAGGGCTGCCGGGCCATCGGGTTCACGACCGGCATCCCGGCGCCGTCGATGGTCGGCGTCGTCGAGGACGTGCTCGCCGACCGCGCGTTCATCGAGCAGCGCCAGCGCTCGGCTGCCGAGCTGTGCACCCTGGCCGACCTGCGGGGGGACGCGCCGTCGGTGGCGCCGCACTACGTCGCCAACGCGCTGGCGGCTGCGGCCCTGGCCCGTGCGTACGGCGTCGGGCCCCTCGCGGTCCGGGACGGCTTGCGCGCCTTCCGTCCGGACCGGCACCGCATCGCCGAGATCGCGACGGTCAAGGGTGTCCGGTTCGTCAACGACTCCAAGGCCACCAACCCGCACGCAGCCGCAGCGGCGATCCGCTCCTTCGACTCGGTCGTGTGGGTCGCTGGAGGCCTGCTCAAGGGCGCCGACGTCGACAGCCTCGTCGAGGAGATGGCCTCACGTCTGCGCGGCGTCGTCCTCATCGGGGCCGACCGCGACCAGATCGCCCAGGCCCTTTCCCGACACGCGCCGGATGTCCCCGTCGTGGACCTGTCCGAGACGGACACTGGAGTCATGGACCGAGTCGTCAGGGAGGCTGCGCGTCTCGCCCAGCCGGGCGACGTCGTGCTGCTGGCGCCTGCTGCCGCGTCCATGGACATGTTCACGAACTACGGAGCACGCGGAGACGCCTTCGAGGAGGCGGTCCGGCGGCATCTGGAGGCACACGGGGGGCTGGAGTGAGCGCGACGACCGCTGAGGACAAGGCGGGGACGTCCGGCACCTCGGGCACCCGGGCGGGGTCCCGGTCCCTTCCCGTCATCGGCAAGCTCGAGTCGCCGCTGACGACGTACTACCTCATCCTCGGGGCCACCTCGACGCTCGTCGTCTTCGGCCTGATCATGGTGTTCTCGGCCTCCAGCGTCGAGGCGCTCCTCGCCGACGAGGCCTCCTACACGGTCTTCCTCCGCCAACTCCTCTTCGCGGTCGTCGGCGCGGTCGCGGCCGGATTCGCCAGCCGCCTCGACGTGCGGTGGTGGAAGCGCCTCGCCTTCCCGGTCATCGCCGTGTCGATCCTGCTCCTCGCGGCAGTCATCCCGTTCGGGCGCAGCGTCAACGGCAACCAGAACTGGCTCGCGATCGGGCCGGTCCAGTTCCAGCCGTCGGAGTTCGCGAAGCTGGGCCTCATCCTGGTCGGGGCGGCGATCTTCGCCAACCGGTCGGCACGCATCACGAGTCTCGTGCACGTCGTCGTGCCCTTCCTGGTGCCCTTCTGCCTCCTCGTCATCGGCCTCATCCTCGCTGGGAAGGACCTCGGCACGGCGATGGTCGTGATCGTCGTCGTCGCAGCGGTCCTGCTGGTGGCCGGGGCTCCCATGCGCATCTTCGCGGCGGGCGGCGCTCTGGCCGCCATCGGGGTCGGACTGCTCGTGACGGGCAGCAGCAACCGCACGAGCCGCATCACCGACTTCCTCGACCCGACGTGCAACACCAACCCCGACGGGTGGTGCGGGCAGTCGGTGCACGGCCTCTACGCGCTGGCCGACGGTGGCTGGTGGGGCGTGGGACTCGGCGCGTCCAAGGAGAAGTGGGCCTGGCTCTCCGAGGCCCACAACGACTTCATCTTCGCCATCATCGGTGAGGAGCTCGGGTTGCCCGGCACCCTGATGATCCTCGTCCTCTTCGGCATCCTGGCGTGGGCGTGCTTCCGGCTCGTCAGCCGCACCCAGGATCGCTTCGTCCGTGTCGCCGCAGCCGGCATCATGACGTGGCTGCTCGGACAGGCCATCATCAACATCGGCGCGGTCATCGGTCTCTTCCCCGTCATCGGGGTCCCGCTGCCGCTCGTCTCGGCCGGAGGCTCGTCGCTCGTCACGACGTTGGTGGCCCTTGGCATCCTGTTGTCCTTCGCGCGCAACGAACCCGGCTGCAAGGCGCTGCTCGACGCGCGTCCGAACCTCGTCCGTCGTTCCCTCGCGGTGCTCCCGTCCCGCGTCCGATCCGTCCCGCAACGTCGTAGAAGCCGGTGATCCCGCTGTCCTCGCCCACCTCCGTCCTGCTCGCCGGGGGAGGCAGTGCCGGTCATGTGTCCCCGCTGCTGGCCCTCGCCGACGCCCTGCGTCGACGCCACCCCGACCTGCGGGTGACGGCGCTCGGCACGCAGGAGGGTCTGGAGGCGCGCCTCGTGCCGGCGCGTGGCTATGACCTGAGGTTCGTGCCGAAGGTGCCCCTCCCTCGGCGCCCGAGCGTCGACCTGCTCCGTCTGCCCGGTCGGCTCAAAGCCGCTGTCGACGCCGCCGGCGCCGCCATCGACGAGTCGGGCGCCGAGGTCGTGGTCGGCTTCGGTGGCTACGTCAGCACGCCCGCGTACCTCGCTGCGCGGCGCCGGCGCGTACCGATCGTCATCCACGAGCAGAACACCACGGCCGGCATCGCCAACCGCCTCGGGGCCCGCTGGGCCGCCGCGGTCGCGACGACGTTCGCGAGCACCTCGCTGCGAGGCGCTCAGCGCATCGGGATGCCGCTGCGGCACGAGGTCGCGACGCTCGACCGGGCCGCCCGCCGCGATGAAGCGCTCGCGCACTTCGGGCTCGAGCCGTCGTGGCCGACGCTGCTCGTCACCGGCGGCTCCCTCGGAGCGCAGCGCCTCAACGACACCCTGCGAGCGCGCGTCGAGGC
>NZ_JBFULD010000276.1:0-5699 GCF_056400505.1 Terrabacter sp. P5_B1 | reverse complement strand
GCCATCGCGACCGCCATCACGGACGCGACCTACCGGCCGACCAGCAACGGCCGCTCGCCCTCGGAGATCGGCATCGTCGTCCAACGCGACGGCACGTTCGCCTTCGACCAGGACAAGCTCACGGCTGCCCTCGCGGCGGACGCCTCGGGCACCCGGGCCGCGCTCTCGGAGATCGCCGGTCGCGTCGCTGCGGCGGCCAAGAGCGCCTCCGAGCCGGTCACCGGCTCGATCACCCAGCTCATCGCCGGTCGCCAGTCCCTCTCGAACGACCTCGGCACCCGCATCGCGAGCTGGGACCAGCGGCTCGCGGACCGCCGCACCGCGCTCCTGGCGATGTACAACGCCATGGACACGGCCCTCGGCACCCTCAAGTCGCAGCAGTCGTGGCTCACGAGCCAGATCGCCGGGCTCCCGAGCTTCTCGCCGCAGAACAGCAAGTAAGGAACCGACGCGTGACCAACCCAGCCCACGCCGCCAACGCGCGCCAGCAGTACGCCCGGGACGCCGTCCTCTCGGCGAGCCCGGCCCGCTTGCTGACCATGCTCTACGACCGGCTGCTGCTCGACCTGCGCCGGGCCGAGGTCGCCCAGGAGGCCGCGGACTGGCAGACGGCGAGCGACCAGCTGCTGCACGCGCAGGACATCGTGATGGAGCTCTCCACCAGCCTGCGCCCCGAGCTGTGGGACGGCGCCGACGGCCTTCGCGGCATCTACGAGTACGTGCGGATGGCGCTCGTCAACGCCAACATCCACCGCGACGTCGGGCGCACCCGTGAGGCGGTCCGGCTCCTCACCCCCCTGCAGGAGGCCTGGCACGCAGCGGCCGGTGCGGTCCAGGCGCCCGCCGCCGCGGGCGCGGGTTCGGGTTCGGGCTCGGAGCGAACGGTGCACGTCGTTGGCTGACAGCTGGGAGGACGTGCTCGAGCGACTCGGGTCCGAGCTCGCGGCCGTCGAGCGCCAGCTCGGCCAGCAGGCGCCTCCGTCCGAGTCGGCGGTGGCTGCGGCGCAGCTGGCCACGTGGGTGCCGCCGCGGGGCCTCGGTCCGCTCCCGGACCGTCTGCTGGGGCAGGCGCGAGAGCTCGCCGAGGCGCAGGCCCGCGTGGCCGGACGGCTCGATGCGCTGCGGATGTCGGTGGTGCACCACCTGACGGCCCTGAGAACCTCCCCCTCGCCGTCGCCGCAGCAGGCGCCGGTGTTCCTCGACGTGCAGGGCTGAGCGCCCTAACGCCGTCGCGCCTCCTGCCGATAGTTCCCGTCGAGCACGGATTGCTCGCTGCATCAGGCCACGGATCGGCCGCCTTCCCTCGCACGACCTGCAGGAGAACCGTGCTCGAATCCGTGACGTCCGCCGCGCTCACGAGTGCCCTCGACGGCCTCACCCAACGTCAGCGCGCCATCGCGGACAACATCGCCAACGTCAACACGCCGGGCTACCACTCCCAGCGCGTCCAGTTCGAGCAGGCGCTCGCCGCGTCGGTGGAGTCGGGCGACGGCCACGCGGCCGCCACCACGTCGCTCTCTGCCGAGCCGACAAGGACGGACGGCAACAACGTCAACCTCGACACGGAGACGCTCTCGAACATCGACACCGTGCTGCGCTTCCAGTTCGCGAGCCAGGCCATCAGCGCCCAGTTCGCGGGAGTGCGTGCCGCCCTGAGGACGAGCTGATGACCTTCGACGCGATCGGCATCGCCGGCACCTCCCTGACCGTGCACCGCAAGTGGCTCGATGCCATCGCCGACAACCTCGCCAACGTCAACACGGCTGCCCCTACGAGCGGCCCGGCGTTCCAGGCCCGCTTCGTCGAGGCACAGGCCGGCGCGGGGACCTCCGGCGTCTACGTCGCCGGGATACGCGAGGGCGACCCCACCGGGCGCCTCGTCCACGAGCCGGACAACCCGCTGGCCGATGCCGACGGCTACGTGCGCTACCCCGACATCGACATGGGCGAGCAGATGGGGTCGCTCATCATGGCTCAGCGTGGCTACCAGGCGAATGCCCAGGTCGTCGACCGGGCCCGCACCATGTACGAGGCGGCCCTCCAGATCGGCAGGTCCTCATGAGCGTCGCACCCGTCGGGCCGGTCGGGCCGCTCCTCGGCTCCGTCACGGCCATTCCCGCGGGCGCGGGGAGGGGCGGCGGCGACTTCGCCACGAGTCTGGCCGGCGCCGTCGACAACCTCCAGCAGCTGCAGTCGACGTCCAACCAGCTGGCCGTCCAGGCGGTCACCGGCAGCCTCGACGACGTGCACACGGCGACGCTGGCGGCCACCCGCGCCCAGGTGACCCTCGAGGTCGCGGCGGCGATCCGCAACAAGGGCGTCGACGCCTTCAACGAGATCATGAGGATGCAGGCCTGATGCCCCCGTTCCTCACGTCCGCGGCCTCGCGTCTCGGCGCCACCGTCAAGGGCTTCACCGCCGGCCAGCGCACGGTCGCGGTCATCGGCCTCGCCGTCCTCGTGCTGGGCGTTGTCGCCCTCACGAGCTGGCTGACCCGGCCGAGCTACAGCCCGCTCTTCACCGGGCTGGCCGGCACCGATGCGAGCGCGGTGGTGCAGCAGCTCGGCAAGGACGGCGTGCCCTACCAGCTGAGTGACGGCGGCTCCACGGTGCTCGTGCCGCAGGAGCGCGTCTACGACGAGCGGCTCAAGGCGGCCTCGGCGGGCCTGCCGGCGGCGCCGGCGTCGGGCTACTCGCTCCTCGACAAGATGGGCGTCACGTCCTCGGAGTTCCAGCAGAACGTGACCTACAAGCGGGCCATCGAGGGCGAGCTCGGCACGACGATCTCCCACCTCGAGGGCGTGCAGACCGCGTCGGTCCAGCTCGCGATCCCCGAGAAGACGGTGTTCACCTCCGAGCAGGGCGAGCCCACCGCCTCGGTGTTCGTGCAGACCGTGCCGGGCCAGACGCTGTCCGCCGACAAGGTCGACGCCATCGTGCACCTCACGTCGGCCGCCGTGCCCGAGCTCAAGGCGGCCAACGTGTCTGTCGTCGACGCGCAGGGCACCGTCCTGTCGGCCGTCGGCGTGGGCACGAGCGGCTCCGGGTCCAAGCAGGCGAACGAGTACCAGCAACGCACCCAGGCGTCCGTGCAGGCGGTGCTGGACAAGGTGCTGGGTCCCGGCAATGCGACCGTCGCAGTCACCCCCGAGCTCGACACCAACTCGGCGCAGCAGACCTCGGAGACGTTCGCCGGCGTCAAGGGCGTCCCGCCGCTCAGCCAGTCGACGTCCACGGAGAAGTACCGGGGGACCGGCGGCTCGAACGTCTCCGGAGTCTTGGGCCCCGACAACATCGCGGTGCCCGGCGGCACCGGCGGCAACGGGACCTACGACTCCACGAAGGACACGCGCGACAACGCCGTCAACAAGGTCACGGAGGAGCGAACGATCCCGGCCGGCACCCTCAAGCGACAGTCCGTCTCGGTCGCTGTCAGCGCTGCCGCCGCACGCAACCTCAACGTCCAGAACCTCACCGACCTCGTGTCCGCAGCGGCCGGCATCGACCCGAAGCGCGGCGACGTGCTGTCCATGCAGGTCATGTCCTTCAGCACCTCGGCGGCCGACCAGGCCAAGGCGGCGCTCGCCCAGCAGCAGGCGGAGGACGCGGCGCGGGCGAGTCAGCAGCTGGTGACGACCCTGGTCTGGGCCGGCGTGCTGCTGCTCATCGCGGTGGCCGTCCTCATCCTGTGGCTGCGCGCCCGGCGCCGGGCCGAGCGCGAGCCCGTCGACCTCGAGGGCGAGCTGCTGACCGACGACGTGCGTGCGATCGAGTCCGCCGGACCGGACGTGGCCGACCCGACGATGGTGCTGCCGGTCCTCAGGGTGACGCCCGAGCCGGCCGTCGTGCCCGAGCTGCCCGGACCCAGTGAGGAGGTCCTCGACGCCGAGCGGCGCCGCGCACAGGTCAACCAGCTCGGGGTCTCCGAGCCGCTGAAGACGGCCGAGCTGCTGCGGGCCCTCATGGACGAACGGCAGCCGGTATGAGCGCCGCACCCGGCTCGGTCCTGGCGACGTCGAGGCACCTGACCGGCACCCAGAAGGTCGCCATCGTGCTCATGCAGATGAGCACGGAGAGCGCAGCGTCCGTCATGGGCCACTTCAGCGACTCCGAGGCCGAGGACATCGCCGCCGAGATCGTCCGCCTGAGCCGCGTCGACCCCGCCGTCTCCGAGGAGGTGATCGCCGAGTTCCACGGCCTTGCCGTGTCGGGACGCCGCGCGACCCTCGGCGGGCGCGACTTCGCGGTCGGGCTGCTCGAGTCCTCCTTCGGGCCCAACCGCGCCGCCGGGGTCATGGACCGCCTCGCCTCGACGATGGCCGGCAAGTCCTACGACTTCCTCGACAGCATCGACCCGTCCCAGCTGCTCAGCCTCCTCGACGGCGAGCTGCCCGAGACCATCGCGCTCGTGCTCGCGCACCTGCGCCCCGAGCAGGCCTCCAACGTCTTCACCGCGCTGGGCCCGGCACGAGCCGCCGACGTGGCCCACGCGGTCGCGACCATGGGCACGCCCACCCCCGAGGCGGTCCGGGTGGTGGCCGACAACCTGAGGGCGCGCACCGGCGCCGCCGTGGCGGCGGGTCCCCGGCAGCAGCGGGCGCTGGGCGGCATACAGCCCCTCGTCGACATCATCAACCGCTCCGACGCCGCGACCGAGCGGGCCGTCCTCGACGCGCTGGCCCAGCGCGACCCGGTCCTGGCCGAGGAGGTGCGCTCGAAGATGCTGACCTTCGCCGACATCGTGAAGCTGGAGCGCAAGGACGTCCAGCTCGTCCTGCGCGGGCTCGACGCGGCAGTGCTCGCACGTGCCATGAAGGGTGCCCCGCAGGCCGTGCACGACACGATCGTCGGCAACATCTCCGACCGCATCCGCGAGATCCTCGAGTCCGAGCTCGCCGCGCTCGGACCGGTGCGCGCGTCGGAGGTCGAGGAGGCCCGGGCCGACATCGTCCGTTCGATCCGCGACCTCGAGGAGGCCGGCACCATCACGCTGCGCCGCGCCGAGGAGGACGACCTTGTCTACTGAAACGTGGTCGCCCGCGCCGCAGCCGGTCGTCTTCCCGACGGTCGACCCGGCCGGCGAGTCCGAGGGCTGGACGAGGGGCCACGCCGCCGGGTATGCCGCCGGGCTGCGTCGCGCTGCCGAGGAGCTGGCTGCACGTGAGGCGGAGCTCGGCGCCCGGCACGCGGCGGCCGTCGCCGGCGAGCGTGCCCGGACGGACCGGGCCGTCACCGTCCTGGACGCCGCCGCCCGGGCGCTCGAGGCCCGCGCCGCTCCGGTGCTCGCCGACGCGGACACCCAGGTCCTCGCCGCAGCCCTGTCCATCGCCGAGGTGGTCCTCGGGTGCGAGCTGTCGGACGCGCGCCACGCGGCGCGCGCAGCCCTGTCACGGGCGCTGTCGGCCCCCGACTCGGACGCCGTCGTGAGGGTGCGGCTCCACCCGGAGGACCTTGCGCTGGTCGCAGACTCGTCCACCGCATCACTCGTCGACATCGTCGCGGACGGCTCCCTCGGTCGCGGCGACGCCGTCGCCGTCTACCCGGACGGCGAGCTCGACGCGCGGATCGGTTCCGCCCTCTCGCGAGCCCGCGCGGCGCTCTCGACGGAGCAGTCGTGAGGGGGCTCGCCGAGGTCGTCGCCGCCGCGTCGCCCGAGCGCGTCGGCCGTGTGACGGCGGTCCGCGGGCTCGCCCTCGAGG
>NZ_JBFULD010000275.1:0-5701 GCF_056400505.1 Terrabacter sp. P5_B1 | reverse complement strand
CCCGCCCCGGCCCTGCAGCGTGACCTCGGGCTGGACGTCGGTGCAGGCGAGGGCGAGCGAGCAGTGCTGGAGAGCGTTCCTCGTGGCCGGGGACACCGGCTTAGAGGTGTTGCGCGAGATGACGAAGGTCGACTCGTCGTCGTCGAGGTGCCAGGTCCAGCCGGAGACGACCGCGTCGCCGGTCCCGCCGAGGACGACGGTTCCGTCGCTGACCCGGACCACGCCCGCGCTGAACCAGAACCCGCCGTCGACGTAGTCGGAGCCGACCAGGTAGGTGCCCCTGCTGGAGAAGGCGGTCGGCATGAACAGCGTCGGGTTCTCACCGGGACCGCACTTCTGGATGATCGTGGGGGCGGTCGGCCGTCTCAGGTCGACGACGGCCCAGCATGCCTCGTCCTGCGCGTCGGTGGTCACCATCCACCCCAGTGCTGCCCGGGTGCCGTCCGGTGAGACAGCGACGAGGTGGGCCGGCAGCCCTCTCGTGGCGCCGGTCGTGAAGTCCCAGGCAAGGGAACCCTCCGACGGGCCGCCGTTGAGGTAGGCGGTCCCGGCGACGATCGCGCCGACCTCGCGCGTGTCCCGACGCTGGCCGACCACCGTGCCGTCCGGCGCGTAGACCACGAGGGTGTTGCCCGTGCCGTCCTTGGCCAGCACGCGCGTGCCGTCGGGCGACACGGCATACATGCCCGACGCGCCCAGGGCGCGGACCGTGCGACCGGCCGGGGAGAGGAGCTCCATCTCGCTCTGGGACGCGCCGGTCGAGAGGTGGGACTGGAGGACGAAGCCACCGTTCGCGAGGACGGCGAGGCTCTCGACGACGGTGCCCTTCTCGAGGTGGAGCACGGTGGTGCCGAAACGGATCGTGTCGTCGAGGGCGTACGCGTCGGCCCGGGTGGCGAGCGACGAGGGGGGCGCCGTCGGTGCAGTCGTCGAGGGGAGGTCGGTCGGCGAGGCGGCCGTCGTGGTCGGCGCGGTGGTCGGTACGGAGCCGGTGGGGGAGGGGAGCGAGGCCGTCGCCGTGGGGAGGGCCGGAACTGGCGGCGTGCTGCCGCGGGTCGTCGACCACAGGACCGGCACGCCGACAGCGACGGCCGCCACGGCCGCAGCGGCGACGAGCACGCGGGCGCGCTGGTCGCGGCGGCGCCTCGCGACGGCCACGGGCGCGAAGTCCCCGGACACCTCGACGCCCGCTGCACGCTGCCGGAGCAGGGCCTGCAGCTCCATCTCGTTCTCGCGGTCGGTCGTGGTCACGGCGTGACCTCCTTCATGCTGCGGCGCAGGGAGCTGAGCGCCCGGCTCGTGTGGCTCTTGACGGTGCCGACCGAGACACCGAGGACCTCGGCGGTCTGGGCCTCGGTGAGGTCCTCGTAGTAGCGCAGCACCACGGCGGCCCGCTGTTGCGGGGCGAGGGAGCGCACGTGCGCCCAGAGCTCGCTGTCGTGCGGGGTCGCTGGGGTCGCCGCCGGGTCCAGGACGCGGATCAGCTCGCTGTCCGTGCGCTCACGGTGGCGCCAGGCGCGGCGCCACCACGTGGTGTGCTCGTTGACCATGACCTTGCGGACGTAGGCGTCCGGTGACTGGACCGTGCTGATGTGGTCCCACCTGGCATAGACCTTGGCGAGCGAGGACTGGAGCAGGTCCTGGGCGCTGTGGGGGTCGCCGGTCAGCAGGTACGCGAAGCGCGCGAGGGAGCCCTGACGCGCTCGCACGTAGGCCGAGAAGTCGGCCTCGCGCTCGGTGTCCCCCATGGTCGTCCCCTGTCTGAGAGGTCTCTACCCACCCTCGACGCGGCGAGGTCGCTGGGACGTTGTCATCACGGGCGATCTTCCTCGGCTCAACGGTGGATGAAGCCCTCGAGGACGCTCGCGAAGCGGTCCGGCTGCTCGAGGTGGGGGAAGTGGCCGGCGCCCTCGAAGAGCACGACCTCCGCCCCGGGAAAGACCTCGTGAGCCCGCTCCGCGTGACCCACGGGGATCATCCGGTCCCGGGTGCCCCAGATGACGAGGGTCCGGATCGGTTCTCCCGCAGTCAGGCGCCCGAGCGCGTTGACCGTCTGGCCTCCGGGGTCGATGACGCCGCGCGTCGTGGCGAGGAACGCGCGCCGGCTCTCGGCGTCCGAGAGCGAGGTGAAGCCCTTCCAGGCCGCCGACGCGTCCGGGCTCGGGCGCCACCCGAGCCCGCGGACGGCGCGCCCCACGGTCTCGACGCGCTCGCGGACCCAGCTCGACGCGATGACCGGCAGGACGAGCTCGGCGCCGGGGAGCGTGGCGGAGCGCAGCAGCGGACTGACGGAGCGCCCGAGGCCACCGGTCGAGACGAGGACGAGAGCCTCGACCCGCTGGGGGAAGAGGTAGCAGAACTGCATGGCGATGCCTCCACCCAGCGAGTGGCCGACGAGCGTGACGCGGCCGATGCCGAGCCGGTCGATGAGGTCGCGCAGGATCGCGGCGTGCGAGCCGAGCGAGTAGTCACCGACGGGCTTCGCGGAGGCGCCGTGGCCGAAGAGGTCCGGGATGAGGACCCGGTGGTCCGTGTCGAGCCGGTCGACGAGGTGGGTCCAGTTCTCGTGGGAGCCCAGCAGCCCGTGGATGAAGAGGATGGCCGACCCCTGGCCGGTGTCGACGTAGGACAGGTCGTTCCCGGCCAGGTTGACGACGCTCGGTGGGTAGCGCAGCTCGGCGTCCTCGCGCGGTTCCTGCGTCGTGGTCATGCTCCCTGCCCTCCCAAGGATGCGTGCGCGGCCCGAACGAGCGGGCCGCTGCGGTCCACACCACCAGCGTGCCTCTCCGCGGGGACAGTGGGAGGGTCTTTAGACGCACCTCACCGACACCGTCCCCTGATTGGTAGCGTCGCAGGCCATGATCTACCACCTCGCCGAGCAGGCGCACTGGCGGCAGGCGCTCCGCGACGGCACCTACACCCGGTCGACCCGTGGGCGCTCGCTCGCCGACGAGGGCTTCATCCACGCCTCGTCGGCGGAGCAGTGGCCCGTCGTCCGGTCCCGCTTCTATGCCGACGTCGCCGAGCCGCTCGTGCTCCTGCACATCGACGAGTCGCGTCTTGGCTCACCCGTGGTGCACGAGGTCGGCGACCCGGCCACCGGCGAGACGTTCCCTCACGTCTACGGCCCCATCGAGGTGGGTGCCGTCGTCGACACGACGGTCTTGGCGCCGCCGCACGGCTGACCGATGGCTGGAGCCGGCGCTCAGCGCCGGAATGCTCCCCCGCCTTCCCTCTCCTTCACCGTCGAAAGGCCACGTGCTGTCGCCTCCGGCGCGTCGAATGGCCACCTGTTGCCGCCTCCGGCGCGTCGAATGGCCACCTGTTGCCGCCTCCTGCTCGTCGAGAGGCCACGTGTGGGCCCCGGTCACTCGGGCTGGACGCGGCCCCGACCCGACTTGACCTGCGAGCGGCGCTTCTTGCCCTCCACCCGGCGCCGCTGTGATCCCCGCGTCGGCTTCGACGCACGGCGGGGCGGCGGTGGGGGAGCGAGTCCCTCACGCAGCAGGTCGGCGAGCCGATCCCTGGCGGCGGCCCGGTTGCGCAGCTGCGACCGCTGCTCGGAGGCGACGATGGTGATCCGACCGCCGACGAGCCTTGCGCCGAGAGCGGTGACGAGACGCTCGCGCTGGTTCGGCGTCAGCGCGGTCGAGGTGCCCGGGTCGTAGACCAGCTCGACCCGGCTGTCCGTCGTGTTGACGCCCTGACCACCGGGGCCGGATGACCGGCTGAACCGCTCGACGAGCTCGGTGGCGGGGATGACGAGGCCGTGCCGCAGACCGGGACCGGCCGCGATCACGAGGTCACCGCCGGGCTCGTTCACCCCTTCATTGTGCCCATGTCCACCGGGGTTCCACTCTTGGCCCGTCGAGAACTGCGCACTCGACGTGGGCGTGGGAAACTGTGCACTCGACTGTTGCGTGTTGGGCACTCGACGATGGGCGTGGGGAAACTGCGCACTCGACCGTCGAGTGCACAGTTCCCGACCGGGCGGGACCGAAGCAGGCCCCGCCCGGCCGCGGGCTCAGCGAGGCGGCATACGCAGGGCGCCGTCGAGGCGGATGACCTCGCCGTTGAGCATCGGGTTGTCGACGATGTGACGCACGAGGTTGGCGTACTCCTCTGGGCGGCCGAGCCGCGAGGGGTGCGGCACCTGCTTCTCGAGCACCTCCTTGACCTCGCCCGGAAGGCCGGCGAGCATCGGCGTCTCGAACGTGCCGGGTGCGACGGTCATGACGCGGATCGCCTTGTCGGCCAAGTCTCGTGCGGCTGACAGCGTGAGGCCGACGATGCCGCCCTTGCTCGCGGCGTAGGCGGCCTGGCCGATCTGGCCGTCGAAGGCGGCGATGCTGGCGGTGTTGACGATGACACCGCGGTCACCGTCGACGGGCTCGTTGTCGAGCATCGCGGCGGCGGCGAGGCGCAGGACGTTGAACGAGCCCACGAGGTTGATGTCGACGACCGTCTTGAACGTGTCGAGCGCGAGCGGGCCACCACGGCCGATGACGCGACCGGGCGTGGCGACGCCGGCGCAGTTGACGGCGATGCGCAGCTCGCCGAGCTCGCTCGCGCGGTCGACCGCAGCCTGCACCTGAGCCTCGTCGCGGACGTCGGCGGCCACGAAGACAGCACTGCCCGCGCGCTGGGCGTTGAGCTCGTCGACGAGCCCCGGGGCGGCCGACCCCTCGAGGTCGATGATGACGACGGTCGCGCCGTCGGCGACGAGGCGGCGCGCGGTGGCGCCTCCGAGGCCGGAGCCGCCACCGGTGACGATGGCGACGGTGGACGAGCTGAGCTGCATGGCGGGCCTTTCGGGCGTCGGGGTCAGCGGGCGAGGAGCTGGCGCGAGATGACGAGTCGCTGGATCTGGTTGGTGCCCTCGAAGATCTGGGTCACCTTCGCCTCACGCATGTAGCGCTCGAGCGGGAAGTCCTCGGTGTAGCCGGCGCCCCCGAGCACCTGGACGGCGTCGGTGGTCACCCTCATCGCGGCGTCCGTCGCGACGAGCTTGGCGACGGCGGCCTCCTTGCTGAATCCGCGACCAGCGTCCTTGAGTCGCGCGGCGTGCAGGTAGGTGGCGCGGGCCGAGGTGACAGCGGCCTCCATGTCGGCGAGCAGGAATGCGAGCCCCTGGAAGTCGCCGATGCGCCGACCGAACTGCTGACGCTCGGTCGCGTAATCCGCTGCCGCGGCGAGGGCTGCCTGCGCGAGTCCCGTTGCGGCAGCCGCGATCCCGAGGCGCCCGGCGTCGAGCGCCGACAGGGCCATGTGCATGCCCTGGCCCTCCTGCCCGACGAGACGGGCGCCGTCGACGGGCACCGCGTCGAACATGACCTGCGCGACGGGGTCGCAGTGCAGGCCCATCTTCTTCTCGGGCTCGGCGAAGGTCAGGCCCGGGGCATCACCCGGCACGATGAACGTCGACAGGCCCTTGCCGCCGGCGTCGGACGTGCGCGCGAAGGTCGTGTAGTAGTCGGCGTGGCCGGCGTGCGAGATCCAGGCCTTGGTGCCTTTGAGCGACCATCCGTCGCCGGTGCGCGTGGCCCGCGTCGTCATCGAGGCGATGTCGGAGCCGGCGAGCGGTTCGGACAGGCAGTAGGCGCCGACCTGCTCGCCCGAGAGCATCCCCGGCAGCAGGGCCTCCTGCTGGTCGCGGCTGCCGAACGTCGCCACCGGGTATGCCGTGAGGCTGTGCACGCTG
>NZ_JBFULD010000274.1:0-5706 GCF_056400505.1 Terrabacter sp. P5_B1 | reverse complement strand
GAGCAGCTCGAGGAGGCGCTCGACTCCTACGACGGAGCGCTCCTGCTCGTGTCGCACGACCGCCGGCTGCTCGAGAACGTGCGCCTCGACGAGCGCTGGCACGTCGAGGCGGGGCAGGTCACCCGCCTCTGACCCGCGGACCCGCACATGGGCACACCAGCCGCACACGTCGGGGCCACACGCACATCGCCTACGAGGTGCGCCTGACCTCCAGGTGCGCGGCTCGGAGGCGTCCATCTCGGGGCCGCGCGTTCGTCGAGGAGGTGAGCAGTCGCCGGCCCGGTGGCCGTGAACCCAAGGAGGGTCATCATGAGTCACCCCATTGGCCAAGCAGCTCTGACTGGGCCCGGGACGGGTCAGGCGGCGAGCGCGAGTGTGAGGGCGTGTTCGAGCGGGCTGAGCGCTGCTGGCTCGGGTTGTCGTGCGGGGAGCAGGGGTGGGGCGTGGGAGGTGTAGGTGTGCCCGGTGGGGGTGGTGGTCTGCACGGTGTGGGCCTCGGAGCACTCGGCCGCCCGCTCCAGCCAGGCCTGGGCGACCTGATCCTGGGAGTCCACGAACGCCGCCGTCACCCGCACCTGGGCCGCGGCCACCGCCGACTTCACCCGCTCCAGCACGGCGAGCTGGTCGATCCGGACCTGGTCGCACTCGTGGCCCGATCCGTCGCCCGATCCGACCTGCGACAGCGCTGACACCAGAGCCTCCAGGCCCTTGGTCGTCACTACCGTCGCATCTTCGATCTTGTGTTCGATTCTACGTGGTCGAAGCCGACATCGGAAGGCTCATCCACAGCGAATCCTCTTGGCAGGCAATTAGATTCGTGAAGCGTTGTCGGCTCGCGGTGTCCGCGCAATCGGCCTCAGCCGGGGGAGTTGGTCGGGTCCGCGACCCACGGCCCCAGCGGCGGATCCCACTGGCGCACGACGCGTCGCAGGATGTGGCCCCCGAGCCAGTAGGGGTCCTGGTCGAACGTCTCCGACACGGCCTCCAGTGAATCGGCCGAGTAGACGATGAGCGCGGCGTTCGCCGGCTCCTGGTCGGTCGGCTCACCCTCGCTCAACTCGTCGAGGCCGTCCTGGTACATCCCGGCGACGAGCAGGCCCGGCTGCCCCATCAGCCACTCGCGGTGCTCGGGCCGGATCGTCAGCATCTCGGTCACGTCGTCGGGGTAGGTGTAGTGGATCGCGAAGATCGCCACGGTGGTGCCTCCAGTTGCTGGGGTGGACGTCGGTGGTCAGCTGGTCGTGATCCGGTGCGCGCCGGCATACACGTTGAAGCGGCTCCCGCGCACGAAGCCGAGCAGGCTCATCCCGGCGTCCTCAGCGCACTCCACCGCCAAGGACGACGGCGCCGAAACCGCTGCGAGACACGGAATCCCAGCCATGATCGCCTTTTGCGTCAGCTCGAACGACGCGCGACCCGACACGACGAGCACGCACCCCACGCCCGGGACGCGGCCGCTCTGCAGCGCCCACCCGACGACCTTGTCGACGGCGTTGTGCCGACCGACGTCCTCACGCACGACGAGCAGCTCGCCGTCGGCGGTGAAGAGCCCGGCGGCGTGCAGCCCACCCGTCTTGTCAAACGACCGTTGCTGGGCGCGCAGCGCGTCGGGCAGCTCGGCGACGACCTTCGCCGCGAACTCCGTTGCGTCCGAACGCACGTCGAACGCGGACTGCGCGCGCAGCTGCTCGATGCTTGCCTTGCCGCAGACACCGCACGACGAGTTGGTGAAGAAGGCTCGCGTCGCAGAGGCTGCCGGGGCCGCCACACCCGGCGCCAGGGTCACGTCGATGACGTTGTAGGTGTTCTCGTCGAACCCGCTCTCGCCGGACACGACCGCGCCCTCGCAGTAGCGCGCCAGGGCGATGTCGTCGGCCGAGTGGATCAGCCCCTCCGACAGGAGGAAGCCGTGCACGAGCTCGATGTCGTGTCCCGGCGTGCGCATCGTCACCGTGAGCGGCGTTCCGTTGACGCGCAGCTCGAGCGGCTCCTCCACGGTGAGCGTGTCGGGGCGGGTCGTCGTCGACGGGGTCGCGAGATCGATCGTCGTGACCTTGCGCCGTACCGTCACTCGTCCCATGGACTCAGCCTGCCAGACTCCGTGCCAGACTCCGAGGGTGCCACCTGCCCGAGCCGCCGCATCCGCGGTCGTCGTCGTCCTGACGGGCGGCGCGTCACGGCGCATGGGCTCGCACAAGCCGGTGCTCGACGTGGGTGGTCGTCCGCTCGTCGCGCGCGTGCTTGCCGCCGCCGGCGACCGTCCGGCGCTCGTCGTGGGCCCGGGCCAGGGCGTCCCCGAGGGCGTATGCGTCGTGCTCGAGCGCGTGCCCGGCGGCGGTCCCGTGGCCGGCCTGGCGACCGCCGTCGAGGCCCTGACGGTTGCCGCCGGCGCGTCCCGCCCGGATGCCGTCGTGGTCCTCGCCGCAGACCTGCCCTTCGTCACCTCCGCCCATGTCGACCGGCTGCTTGGCGCCCTGGAGTCGGCCGACCTCGCGGTCACCGTCGACCGCGACGGCCGCACGAACTGGCTCTGTGCGGCCTGGCGACTCCCGGCCCTGCAAGCCCGGCTCGACGAGGTCGGCGACGCCTACGGCAGGAGCATGCGCGAGCTGGCATCCGGCATACGCACGCAGTCCGTCGACGACCCCGCCGAGCTGGCCCTCGACGTCGACACGCCAGCCGACCTGGCCCGCGCCCGTGAGCGTGACCGTGCGGGCGACGACCCGACGGCTCCCTGACGGCCAGCTGACCTTCGACCGAGTGCTCCCGTGAACGACTCTGGGAGATCACCCAAGTTGGGCCCTGCAGCGAATCGCCTTGCTGCCAAGGGCCGCTCAGGACTTGGGACGCATATGGCAAAGACTTGGCAAGGCCGTTGACCCTTGTTCTCCGCTGCTGCGAGCGTCACGCTCGTTCCGGCCCGATCTCAAGTCGTGGGCTGGCGGAACTCTCTCGAGCGGCCACACGCCGCATCCCGACAAGGAGCAACCAGTGAATCGACTGAAGTCCGGGCTGGCGACCGGAGGGCTGCTCGCCCTCGCTCTCGCCATCTCGCCGGCGATCCCGGCGGGCGCAGCGGCCGGGGCAGGGCGCGACAAGGCGCCTGCCCCCGAGTCCCAGAGCCTCAAGACGACCGAGCAGTCCCGAGCCGCGGCATCCGCGAGCGCCCTCGGCCTCTCCTCGGGCGAGAAGCTCACCGTCAAGTCGGTCATCGCGGATCCCGACGGCGCCACCCACGTCCGGTATGAGCGCACCCTCGACGGTCTCCGCGTCATCGGCGGTGACTTCGTCAGCCACAAGGACGCCTCGGGTGCCGTCAAGAGCGTCAGCTGGAACGTGCGCAAGAACGTCACCCCGCCCACGATGACCCCGACCGTCTCCAAGAGCCAGGCGCACCAGGCGGGACTCGCCGCCGCCAAGGCCAACAACGAGACCGCCACTCCCGGTGAGCTCGTCGTCTTCCAGTCGGCGACCGGACCCAAGCTCGCCTACGAGGTCATCACCGAGGGCATCAAGGCCGACCAGACCCCGACCCGACTCCACACGATCGTCGACGCCACCACGGGCAAGACCCTGACGAGCTGGGACGACGTCAAGGAGGGCACCGGCAACGGCATCTTCGTCGGAAGCGTCTCGCTCGCGACCTCGGGCAGCTCCGGCGCCTACACGATGAAGGACTCGCACGGGAACTACACGACCGACCTCAACCAGGCCACGAGCGGCAACGGGACGACGTTCACCGACGCCGACGACGTCTGGGGCACGGGCTCGCAGAGCAACCGCCAGTCGGCCGCCGTCGACGCGCACTACGGCGCGGGCAAGACGTACGACTACTACAACACCCAGCTCGGCCGCGCCGGCATCTGGAACAACGGCACCGGCGCCCGCAGCCGGGTCCACTACGGCCAGAACTACTCCAACGCCTTCTGGGACGGCACGCAGATGACGTACGGCGACGGCGCCGGCAACGCCGCCCCGCTGGTGGAGATCGACGTCGCGGGCCACGAGATGAGCCACGGCGTCACCGAGAACACCGCAGGTCTCGCCTACACCGGCGACGCGGGCGGCCTCAACGAGTCGACGTCCGACATCTTCGGCACGGCCGTCGAGTGGTACGCCAACAACCCCAACGACGTGCCCGACTACCTCATCGGCGAGAAGCTCAACCTCAACGGCAACGGCACGCCGCTGCGCTACATGGACAAGCCGAGCAAGGACGGCGCCTCGAAGGACTGCTGGAGCTCGACCCTCGGCGGCCTCGACCCGCACTACTCGTCCGGCCCGCTCAACCACTGGTACTACCTGGCCTCCGAGGGTTCGGGCGCCAAGACGGTCAACGGCGTCAGCTACAACAGCCCCACGTGTGACGGCTCGACCGTGACGGGCATCGGCCACGTCAAGGCCGAGAAGATCTGGTACCGCACGCTTTCGACGTACCTCACCTCGTCGAGCAACTACGCGGCGGCCCGCACCGGTGTCATCAAGGCGGCCAAGGACCTCTACGGCGTCGGCTCGGCCGAGTGCACGGCGGTCGACAAGGCGATGGGTGCCATCGCAGCCCCGGCCAGCACCGAGACGTGCGGTGGCACGACGCCCCCGCCCACCGGTGGCTCGCTGACCAACGGTGGCTTCGAGTCCGGCCAGACCGGCTGGACCGGCACCACCGGCCCGATCACCAACGACACGGGTCGTCCCGCCCACAGCGGGTCGTACAAGCTGTGGCTGGGCGGCAACGGGGTCTCGGGCTCGGAGAGCGAGTCGCAGACCTTCGCCGTCCCGTCCACGGCCACCTCGCCGACCCTGACCTACTGGATCCGGATCGACACGTCCGAGACGACGACGACCACCGCCTACGACACGGCCACGGTGCAGATCAACGGCGTCACGAAGCAGAGCTACTCGAACCTGTCCACGCCCAAGGCGTCCTACGTCCAGAAGACGATCGACCTGAGCTCCTACAAGGGCACGAACGTCACGCTGAAGTTCGCCGACACCGAGGACTCCTCGCTGCAGACGAGCTTCGTCGTCGACGACGTCGCGACGAACTTCTGAGCCAGCGCGCGGTCGTCTGACGCGCAACACCCCCAAGAGGTCGGTATGCCGTGGGCCCAGCCCGCGGCATACCGACCTCGTGCGTGTGGCGGGGGCGCTCGGGGAGCGGGTGCTCAGGGGGCGGGCGCGACGGCGGACTTCGGCGACGTCGTGCAGCGGGTGGTCGCAGGCACCGAGAGCGTGACGTCGCTGACCAGGGTGCCGACCAGCCCGGAGACCTCGCCCAGCGACGGATCGCTGAGGTCGATCCGGCGCGCCTCGTGGTCGGTCACCGAGACGGTGATCGGGTCGCTCACGGGGTCGGGGGTGACCGCGCCTGCCTCCCCGGGAGGCGCCACGCCGGACGGCAGGTCGTCGCTCACGTGCGGACCGAGACGCAGGGTGGCGAGGAGCGCCAGGAGCTGGTGCAGCTGGGGTGCGCCGAGCGTGCACACGCGGCCGTGGACCGAGCGCGTCTCGACGTGGACCCGGCCGTCGAGGTCGAGCACGACGCGGTCGTCGAAACCGGCCATCCCGCCGGTGCGGCGCAGGGTCAGCGGGAACGCCGGGCCGTAGGGGGCCGAGAGCGCGTCGTCTCCACCCCCGCCGACCCGCGGTGCCACGGGTGTCGACGACGCGGCGGCGGCGGTGGCGGTGGCGGTGGCGGAGGTTGGG
>NZ_JBFULD010000273.1:0-5728 GCF_056400505.1 Terrabacter sp. P5_B1 | reverse complement strand
GCCGAGCGCCCGTCGTCCGCCGTCGCCAGGACCTCGAACCCGGCATCGGCGAGGTCGCGGGCCACGGCATCGCGCCACATCGGGTGGTCGTCCGCGACCACGACGCGGATGTGCTCGGGCGGCGTGCCGCTCCCCCGCTGCGGCATGGCGTCCTGCTGCTCCGTCACGATGCTCCTCGTCCCTGGGTCCGGGCCCCCGCGCCGCTGTCGACGCGAACGTCCAATTGGCGACCACGGTGTCGGCCGGGGAGGCGCGCCGCCCGCCGATGCGGGATCCGCAGCTCCACGGTCGTACCTCCGCCCGGGCCGGAAGCAACCGTCGCCGTTCCTCCGAGATCCGCGAGCCGCCCTAGGATGCTCGACGAGACCCCGAGACGTCCCTGGGTGACCGCCTCGTCGAGGCGACCGGCCGGCACCCCGCGCCCGGAGTCGCGGATCGTCACCGCCACCTCGTCGCCGGCGTCGTCGAGCAGGACCCAGGCGCGGGCGTCGTCACCGGCGTGCCGACGCACGTTGTCGAGGGCCGCCTCCACCGCGGCGACGACCTCGTCGGCCACCCGGCGCGGCAGCAGAACCGGGTCGGCCGGCGAGACGAGCTGCACCCCCTCACCCTCGATGTGGCGCAGCAGAGCCCGCAGGTCCGCGTCACCACTGACGGCGCGACCGACTGCCTCGAGGTCGGCCTGGCTGACGAGCGTGCGCAGGATCCGCTCCTGCTCGCCGGCCATGGCTCCGAGCCGGGCCGTCTCACCCCCGAGGTCGCTGGCCCGACGGTGGATGAACGCGAGCGTCTGCAGGACGCCGTCGTGGACGGTCCGGGCCAGACGGTCGCGCTCGGCGCGAGCCGCGTCGAGCCGCATCGCCTCGGCGAGCGCCGCGTGGCTGGAGCGGGCCAGGTCGACGCAGTGCCCGATGCACCCGCCGAGCAGGAGACCGAAGATCGAGTTCGTGACCGTGTTGGGGGTCGGCTCGACCACCTCGACGAAGGAGCACGCCGCGACCAGCGACGCAGCAGCGACTCCACCGCGCCAGCCGCGGAGCACCGCGAACCCGACGACGGCGGCCGTCGGCCAGATCGACGGAATGGTCTTGGCGCCCGCCGTGATGACCGCGGGGTCGTCGACGAGCCGGGTGGCGAGAATCGCGGAGCACCCGATGACGAGCTCGACCGCGTAGGCCCGCACCGTGCGCATCGGCCGCAGGGTCACCGTCAGGGTCCAGGCGGCGAGCACACCGAGGACCATGACGCCCAGGGCGAGGTGTGCGATCTGCCCGTGGCGCTCCCACACCGACCATGCGGCATACGCGAGGGCGAGCAAGCGGAAGACGTCGAGGCCACGCCACAGTCCTCGGACGATGGCGTGCTCGTCGTCCACGACCGCGCGCGTCGACGCGGGGACGGCGGCCATGACGTCAGGACGCCGCCACGACAGGCGCGTCGCCGTCGTCGTCCTGGTCCTCCGGTCCCGTACCGACGGCCCCGTCACCCTCTGCCGCGGCCGTCGACGAGCGTGCCCGGCCCTCGGCGGCATCGAGCGCCGCCTCGAGCTCGGGGGCAGCGCTCCCGGGCTTGGCCGCCTCCTGCAGCTCGCGGGCCTTGGCCCGCGCCGCCGAGACCAGTCGGTCCTTCATCGAGGTGGCGTACATGTCGACGTACTCCTGGCCCGACAGGAGCATCAGCTCGTACATGATCTCGTCGGTGATCGACCGCAGGACGAACCGGTCGTCCTCCATCCCCTCGTAGCGGGAGAAGTCGAGCGGCTTGCCCATCCGGACACCGACCCGCATGATCCGCGGGATGACCTTGCCGGTCGGCTGGGCCTTGTCGGTGCCGATCATGGCGACCGGGATGACCTTCACCTTGCCCTCGAGGGCCATCCGGGCGACGCCGGTGCGGCCGCGGTAGAGGCGGCCGTCGGGCGAGCGTGTGCCCTCAGGGTAGATGCCGAGCAGCTCGCCGCGCCGGAGGACCTTGAGCCCGGAGCTCAGCGCGGCATTGCTCGCCTTGCCGCCCGACCGGTCGACGGGCAGCTGCCCGACCCCGCGGAAGAAGGCAGCCGTCAGCCTGCCCTTGATGCCACGTCCGGTGAAGTAGTCGCTCTTGGCGAGGAACGTGACGCGTCGGGAGACCACGAGCGGCAGGAAGATCGAGTCGGAGAAGGACAGGTGGTTGCTCGCGAAGATCGCGGCCCCCTCCTCGGGGATGTGCTCCTCGCCCTCCACCCAGGGGCGGAAGACGAGCTTGACGATCGGCCCGATGACGATCGTCTTGAGGAACCAGTAGAACAACCCTGTCCGCCTTCCGCTCGTGACGGCTCGAACTCTACGACACTCGCGCCCGCACAGCGGGGCATGCGAGGATCAGGGGATTCAGTCGCCTCCCCTGAGGAGCCCATCGTGACGGTCCTTCCCGGCGCCGCAGCCGGCTTCGGTCTGCCCGCGCGACGGAGCCGGGCGGCCCGGCCGTGAGCGATCGCGAGCTCGACGCGGAGTTCGCGCGCATCATCGCCGGCTGGGACGCGGAGGCCCCCGACCCGCAGCCCCACGGCGTCGGCGGCGCGCTTCGGACCGACGGCCGGGAGCAGCCGGACGAGGCGGCCGTGCTGCACGAGCCGGACGCCGCGTCGACCGGCGCCGAACGAGCGGGCGCCCAGCCGGAGCGACCTGAGCGCGAGCCTGAGCTCGAGGACGCCGAGCAGCCTGAGCCCAAGCACGCCGAGTCGGACCAGCCGGAGCATCCGGAGCAGCCGGAGCAGCCGGAGCGCCCGCAAGGCGTGACCGGCAACGACCCGGCGGCGCCGCCCCAGCAGCCCAGTCCCGGCGCAGCGGCGCCGTCCAGCTCGTCCGGCCTGCTGGAGCTGCCGATCGCGCCGACGACGTCACATGCCTGGCGTGCCAACACTCCCCCTCGTGACGAGGTCGGCGACGTGGCGGACGACGACCACTTCGTCCCGCCGTCGGAGATCGACCTACCCTCGGCCGAGACCGACCCGATGTTCTGGGCCATCGTCGGCGGCCTCGCCGGCGGCCCGCTGCTGCTGCTCTACGTCCTCTTCTTCGACCGCGACGGCAGCGGCTGGTGGGTCGTGACCGCCGTGACGATGCTCGTCGTCGGTTTCGTGCTGCTGGTCCTGCGCGGCGGCAACGAGCGCGACCCCTTCGACGACGGCACCCGCGTCTAGGCGCAGCCCCCTCCGGGGTCGGCGTCAGGCGACGCGCGGTGTCAGGTCGAGGTCGACCCAGACCGGCCGGTGGTCCGATCCCGCACTGAGGTCGGCCTCGGTGACACGGACCTCGGGCCCGCTGACGAGAGCGAGACCCCGCCCCGCGAAGACCGCGTCCAGGGCGACGGTCGGCAGCCGAGCGGGGAACGTCGGCACGCCGTCCCAGGCCACTGGGAGGCGGCCCGCGATGAGGTCGTATGCCGCTGCCCCGGCTTCCTCGTTGAGGTCCCCTGCCACGACGGCCCGGTCACCCAGCCCGTCGAGCACCACCGATGCGTGGCGCAGCCGTTCAGGCGCCCGCAGGCCGAGGTGCACGCTGACCACCGTGACGGGAGGCAGGTCTGGGCCGTCGCCCGCGAGCGAGACGGTCGCGGCGGCATACCCCCGCGTCCGGTCGGGGAAGCGGACCGGGAGGCGACCCCGGCGCACGTGGTGGACGACGACCCTCGGCGCGGTCAGGACCGCCGTCCCGCCGGTGCCGAGACGGCCACCGTTCCAGAGCAGACGACAGGCGCGGGCGAACGGCGGGAGCCGGAGCTCGGTCGTGAGGCGGCGCGGCACCTCCTGCAGGCACAGCACGTCGGGCCCCACGGCGCGCACCACCCGGGCTGCGGCCACGCGGTCGTCCCGGAGGTCGTGCACGTTGTACGTCATGACCCGCAGCACGTGCTGCGGTCGCGCCGCGCACACGGCTCAGCGGCCCGCGCGCGCCAGCTCAGCGGCCCCGATGAGGCCTGCGTCACTGCCGAGCACGGCACGCACGATGCGCGCCTCGGGGCGGTAGCCGCGTCCGGGCAGCTGGCGTCGGAAGGCCTCGCGGGCCGGGCCGATGAGCATCTCGTCGGCCGCGCTGACACCACCGCCGATGACGAAGAGGCCGGGGTCGAAGGCCGCGGCGAGGTTCGCCAGACCGATGCCCAGCCACTCCCCGATGTCGGCGAGCAGCTCACGCGCCGTGGGATCACCCTCGCGTGCGGCCTCCGTTATGAACGGGCCCGTCAGGGCGTTGGCGTCGCCCCCGAGACGGACCAGCAGGTCGGCCACGACGGGCGACCCGGCCTCGATCATCGCTCGGGCCTCGCGCACGAGGGCGTTGCCGCTGGCGTACTGCTCCCAGCAACCGCGGTTGCCGCACTCGCAGCGGATGCCCCCCGGCATGATCTGCATGTGGCCGAACTCGCCGGCGATGCCGTGCCGCCCGCGCTGGACGTCGCCATCGATGATGAGCGCGCCGCCGATGCCTGTGCCGAGGGTGATGACGACGACGTGCGACTCGCCGCGAGCGGCGCCGAAGCAGGCCTCGGCCCAGGCCGCCGCGTTGGCGTCGTTGTCGACGGTGATCGGCAGCTCGATGCGCTGGGACAGGGCATCGCGCAGCGGCTCGTTGCGCCAGGACAGGTGCGGCGCGAAGACGACGGTGGCGCGGTCCTCGGCGACGAAGCCCGCGGCGCCGATCCCCACGGCGACGACGTCGTCGGCGTCGACCTGGCGCAGCAGCTCCTCCACCGACTCGACGATGGTGTTCTCGACGACGCTGGGCGACGTCGAGCGGTGCGGGGTGTCACGACGGGTGCGGTGGGTGATGGTGCCCGCCTCGTCGACGACGCCGCCGGCGACCTTCGTGCCCCCGATGTCGATGCCGATGGCGAGTCGCCTGGTCATGCGGGGTCTCCGGGTCGAGGCCTGTCGGTGTCGTCGGTGCCGTTGGTGTCGTCGGTGTCGTCGGTGTCGTCGGTGTCGTTGGTGTCGTTGGTGTCAGTCTCGGTGGTGTCGCTGCTGGTTTCCGCGTCGGTGCCAGGCTCGGCCCGTCGCTCGCGCTGGGCCGTGGCCAGGTCGCGGAGCGCGGTGGCCGCGAAGCCGACGAAGTCGGCGACCTTGTCGATGGTGTCCGGGTTGACCTGCTGCACAAACGCGATGAGCTGGCAGACCGGGCACACACGGCACGCAGCAGGCGTGGTGCCTCCGCACGTGCACACCCCCGGTCGCGCATTCGACCTGCCGTCCGACCTGCCGTCCGACTTGCGGTCCGACCCGGCGTCCGCGGACCCGGGCGACGGCATACCCGAAGCGTCCGACCGCGTGCGTTGCGAGAGCAGGTCGATGAGGAGCGCAGCCTCTTCGGCGACGCTTCCGAGGCTCGAGGCGCCCTCGGCGCGCGAGGCGCCCTCGGGGCGGGCGGATCCGGTCCCGGCCGTCGGCTCGGGCTGATCAGGTGCCGTGGCAGGACCGTCGCTCAGGGTCACGGTCGGTCAGGCCTCGACGCGCTTCTTCAGCTCCTTGAGCGCGGTGTCGACGATGACCTTCTCCGCCTTGCGCTTGAGGAGCCCGATCATGGGGATCTTGACGTCGACGGCGAGCCGGTAGGTCACCTTCGTGCCCGCGCCGTCGGACGCCAGGGTGTACGAGCCGTTCATCGCCTTGAGCACCTGGGCCGAGACGAGCGACCACGAGACGACGCCCGTGCCGTCCTCGACGACGTCCCACTCGTAGTCGAGGACGTAGGTG
>NZ_JBFULD010000272.1:0-5770 GCF_056400505.1 Terrabacter sp. P5_B1 | reverse complement strand
GTGCACCTCACCGTGCCCTCGGACTGGCCGGTCGTCGACCTCGACGCCGACCCCACGCGCTGCCTCCGCCTCGACATCAGGGCCGTCTACGTGGGCCGACCCGGCAACCAGCAGGACTGCCCCGCGCACCGCATCGGACGGGCCGACACGATCTGGCTGCACCCCGGCTCCGACCGAGCAGCAACCGGGTCCACCGCGACCACCTCGAGCGCGACGACCCTCGGCACGCTCAAGGCACACACCGGGTCCGACCGAGTCGCCCGGACCAAGGTCGCCCGCTTCACGGCCCAGGACGTCCAGGTCCAGGCCACGTGGAGATCCCGGGAGTCGACGGTCGACGACGTCCTCGCGACCGCGACCATTAGCGCTACCTCCAGCTCGACGACCAGCGTGCCGACCAGCCCGGAGACGAAGGCGGGCATCGCTGCGGCGGCCCCCACATCGGGCACCATGACGAGCACCACGAACGGCACCACGTCGACGGCCCGCACCACCTCGACCCTCGCTGCCTCAGGGCCCCGCGTCTTCACCGGCATGGGGTTCGACACGTGCGCCGCGCCGAGCCTGGCGACCATGCGGTCCTGGCTCGCCTCGCCCTACCGCGCCGCAGGTATCTACATCGGCGGCTCGATGCGGGCCTGCCCCGACGGCAACCTGTCCGCGAGCTGGGTCAGCCAGGTCAGCTCGATGGGATGGGGTCTCCTCCCGGTCTACGTGGGCGCGCAGGCGCCCTGCGTCAACCAGACCGGGTTGGCCACGATCGACCCGAAGCAGCCGGCCGCGCAGGGCAAGGCGGCTGCCGTCGACGCGGCCGGACGCGCGGCATACTTCGGGCTCGGTGCCGGGTCGCCGATCTACTACGACATGGAGGCCTACGCCCCGAGCGCCGCCTGCACCTCCACGGTCCTGACGTTCCTCACGGCCTGGACGCAGGAGCTACGTGCGCGTGGCTACACCTCCGGCGCCTACGGCAGCACCGCCTCGCTCATGGTCGACATGTCGAGGGCCACCGGCACGACCGGCTTCACGGCGCCCGACAACGTGTGGTTCGCCAACTGGAACGGGCTGCAGACCCTGTCCGACTCGGCGAACTACCCCGACTTCCGCGACACCTACTGGTCGAACGGGCAGCGGGTGCACCAGTACGGCACCGGCAGTGAGACCTGGGGCGGCTTCACCATCAGCATCGACGCGAACTGGGTCGGCGGTCGCGTCTCGGGCAACCCCGTCCCGATCAACTACGGCGCCGGAATCGTCGGCCCCAGCGACCCGTCGTTCCTCTTCACCGGCAACATGTACTACTGGAAGCCAAACCAGGGCCAGGGCCTGCAGGGTCGCGCCTACTACACGTACACCAGCTACTCCCAGGACGGCAGCGTCGAGGAGAACGGCGCCACGTGGTCGCCCGGCCTCTCGACGGGCCTGTATGCCGTGAGCGCCTACGTCCCCGCGACGGGAGCGACGGCCAACGTCCGCTACGCCGTCACCGACGCGAACGGGACGACGACGAAGTCCCTCGACCAGTCGACCCTCTCCGGGTGGGCGTCCTTGGGCAGCTACTACGCCCGCAACGGCACATCGGTGCGCGTGCACGCCAGCGACAGCAGCACCGTCTCGACGACCAAGCAGGTCGGCGTCGACGCCATGCAGTTCTCCCTGGTGGCCACCGCACCGTCCGCCCCGACGTCGGTGTCGGCGGTTCCCGACAACGGCCTCGCCGCGGTCCGCTGGACCGCGGCAACCGCCAACGGCCGCGCCGTCAGCAGCTACACGGTCAAGGCCTCACCGTCCGGCCAGACGGTGACGGTGCCGGGCTCGTCGACCGCGGCCACCGTCACGGGGCTGACCAACGAGACGGCCTACACCTTCACGGTCACGGCGACCAACGATGTGGGCGCCGGACCGGCGTCGACGCCGACCGCCGCCGTCCGGCCGTCCTCCTTCTCACACGTCGTGCCCGTGACACCGACCCGGATCCTCGACTCGCGCTACGGAACGACGACCAACCCGGTTCACGGCGCGCTCGCCGCCGGCGCCTCCCTCGACATCAAGGTTGCCGGTGGCAACGGCTCACCGGTCCCTGCCGGAGCCACGGGCGCCACCATCAACCTCACGGCCACAGCGCCGCAGACCGCGGGCTTTCTGAGCGCCGACTCCACGGCGACGACCGGCAGCTCGACCGCGAACTTCGCCGCCGGTCAGACCGCGGCCAACCTGCTCGTTGGCCGCCTCAGCCCGACCGGCACCCTGACGATCGTCAACCACTCCAAGGGCACCGTGCACGTCGTCGCCGACGTCACCGGCTACCTCACCACCAGCGGCACGAGTCACCGGTGGACGAGCACCACCCCCACACGCCTCCTGGACACCCGCTACGGCACGAAGACCAACCCGGTCCGGACCGCCCTCGCCGCGGGGGCCTCCCTGACCATCAAGGTCGCCGGTGTCTCCGGCTCGCCCGTCCCCGTCGGCGCGACCGTCGCAGCGGTCAACCTGACGGCCACCGGACCGAAGACCGCGGGCTTCCTCAGCGCCGACGCCACGGCCACCACGGGCAGCTCGACCGCGAACTTCGCGGTCGGTCAGACCGTGGCCAACCTCCTCGTCGGCCGCCTCGCCTCGACCGGCACGCTGACGATCGTCAACCACTCCAAGGGCACCGTCCACGTCATCGCCGACGTCACCGGCTACGCCACGACCGCGAGCACGTCGAACCAGTGGGTCACGTCCACCCCGACCCGCCTGCTCGACACCCGCCACGGCACGAGGACCAACCCGGTCAGGAGCGCCCTAGCGGCCGGCGCATCGCTCACGGTCAAGGTCGCCGGCGTCTCCGGCTCCCCCGTCCCCGCGGGCGCCAAGGCCGCCACGATCAACCTGACGGCGACCGAGCCGAAGACCGCGGGCTTCCTCAGCGCCGACTCCAGCGCCGTCACCGGCAGCTCCACCGCCAACTTCGCGGTCGGCCAGACCGTCGCCAACCTCGTCGTCGGCCGCCTCACCTCGACTGGCTCCCTGACGATCGTCAACCACTCCAAGGGCACTGTCCACGTCGTCGCCGATGTCACGGGCTACCTCCGCTGACGGCAGCCCGAGCGGGCCGAGCAGGCTGGGCGCACCAGGCGGGTACGACACCCATCGGTCACCACCCGGTTCGAGCCTGATGCTCGGGCTGCCCTCCCTGACGTCTGGAGCCCTCATGTCCGAGCACAACATCCCCCGACCCGGACTGGGCTCGATGCCGCATGAGGGCGGCACGGCCTTCCGGGTCTGGGCCCCGAACGCCGATGCCGTCGCGGTCACCGGCAGCTTCACCGACTGGTCCGAGGACGGGCACGCGATGGTCGCCGAGGACAACGGGCACTGGTACGCCGACGTCGACGGCGCCCGTCCGGGCGACGAGTACCAGTTCGTCATCACCAACGGCGAGCAGCGCCTGATGCGCATCGACCCGCGTGCCCGCGTCGTCACGAACTCCTCGGGCAACGCCGTCGTCTACGACCGCGACGCCTTCGACTGGGAGGGCGACACGTTCGGCTGCCCGCCCCATGACGACCTCGTCATCTACGAGGCGCACATCGGCTCGTTCGTGGCAGCCGACGGTGATGCCGGCGACCTCGGCCGGGTCGCCGGCAAGCTCGACCACCTCGCCGACCTCGGGATCAGCGCCGTCGAGCTCATGCCCGTCACCGAGTTCGCCGGCGACTACTCCTGGGGCTACAACCCGTCGAACCCCTTCGCGGTCTCGAGCAGCTACGGCGGACCCGACGCACTCAAGGACCTCGTCAAGCAGGCCCACCGGCACGGCATCGCGGTCATCCTCGACGTGGTGATCAACCACTTCGGCCCGAGCGACCTCGCGCTGTGGCAGTTCGACGGGTGGAGCGAGGACGAGAAGGGCGGCATCTACTTCTACAACGACGAGCGCTCGTCGACACCGTGGGGCGACTCGCGTCCCGACTACGGCCGCGAGGAGGTCCGGAACTACCTGCACGACAACGCCCTGATGTGGCTCGAGGAGTTCCACCTCGACGGGCTGCGCTTCGACGCCACCCTCTACGTGCGCACCATCGACGGCCTGGGCACCGGCGACCTGCCGGAGGGCTGGGACCTGATGCGCTCCATCACGTCGACGATCCGCGACCGCCACCCCGACAAGATCCTCATCGCCGAGGACCTGCAGTCCGACCCTGCGCTCACCTCCGTCGACGACGGCGGGGCCGGCTTCCACGCCCAGTGGGACCCCGGCTTCGTGCACCCCGTGCGGGATGTCCTGACCGCTGTCGACGACCACGAGCGCTCGATGGCCGAGCTCGCCGACGCGCTGCGCGGCAACGACGCCCCGTTCCAGCGCGTGATCTACACCGAGAGCCACGACGAGGTCGCCGAGGGCAGCCTCCGCGTGCCCGATGAGGTCGACGGTGGTGACCCCACCGGCTGGGCGGCCCAGAAGCGCGCGACCCTCGGCCTCGCGATGACGCTGACCGCCCCCGGCATCCCCATGCTCTTCCAGGGCCAGGAGTTCCTCGAGGGCCAGGAGTTCCGCGACACCGTGCCGCTCGACTGGGAGCGTGCCGAGCAGTTCCGTGACATCGTGCGCCTCACCGGCGACCTGGTGCGGCTGCGCCGCGACGCCGGGGGGGTCTCCCGCGGGCTGCGCGGCGACGGCTTCGAGGTGCTCCACCTCGACGACGAGGCCAAGACGCTGGCATGGGCACGACGGGCGGGAGACGACGTGGCCGTGCTCGTCGTCAACGCGAGCACGGAGCCCCGCGAGGTCACGACGGGTATGCCGTCCGCCGGGCTGTGGACGGTCCGCTTCAACTCGGACGCGTCGACCTACAGCGCCCTGTTCGCGGGCCATGAGACCCACGACGTCGAGGCCGTCGAGGAGCCGGTCGACGAGCAGCCGGCAAGCGGCACGGTCTCGGTCGGGGCCTACACGCTGGTCGTGCTGACGCCGGCCTGAGCCCAGCGAGCGGGCCCCTCCCGCAAGGGCGGTGCCCGCTCGCTCCGTGGTTCAGCGCAGCGGGTCGAAGGGCGCGAGCTGCCCGGGGGCGTGACCGGTCACGATCTGCTCTGCGAGCAGACGGCCCGTCACCGGGCCGAGCGTGATGCCCCACATGCCGTGGCCGCCGGCGACGAAGACCTTGGGGTTGCGCGAGGCCCCGATGAGCGGCAGGCCGTCGATGGTGCACGGGCGGGAGCCGACCCACTCGTCCTGGCGGTGGTCGAGGTCGGCGCCCTGGAGCAGCGGGCGGGCCGACTCGACGATGGCCTTGATGCGGCGCCGGTCGAGGGCTGCCTCGGGCCGACGGAACTCCATCATTCCGGCGACACGGAGGCGRTCACCGACCGGCGTGCACGCGACGCGGGCGGCCGGGAAGTAGACGGGGCCGTTGGGCAGGTCGTCGACGGCCACGCTGAAGGAGTAGCCGCGACCGGCCTGGACGACGCGCTTCACGCCGAACTCGCGCGCCAGCGCGCCGAGCCAGGCGCCGGTGGCGACGACGACGGCGTCGTAGTGCTCGGCCTGACCGAAGTCGTTGGTGACGAGGACGCCGGTCGGGGCGTCGGTGATGCGCGAGACGGCGCTGCCGGTGACGATCTTGCCGCCGCGGGCGGTCACCGAGTCGGCGAGAGCCGCGACGTAGGCGCCCGGGTTGATGAAGCGCTGGCCGTGCAGCACGATCGCAGCGCCGATCTCGTCGGACAGGGCCGGCTCGATGGCCCGCGCCTCGTCACCGCTCAGGACGTCGAAGGTGATGTC
>NZ_JBFULD010000271.1:0-5803 GCF_056400505.1 Terrabacter sp. P5_B1 | reverse complement strand
GCGATCCGTCCACCGACGGCGAGGACGTCGATCGCCTCGTCGATGGCCCGGCGCCAGACCTCGAGCTCGTCGTTGACCTCGATGCGCAGGGCCTGGAAGGTCCGCTTGGCCGGGTGACCGCTCTGGCGCTGCGAAGCGGCCGGAATGACGCGGCGCAGCATGTGGACGAGCCGGCCGGACGAGGTGTAGGGCTCGATGGCCCGGTCGTGCACGACGGCCTTGGCGATCTTCCGGGCGAAGCGCTCCTCGCCGTAGTCGCGCAGGATCCGCGTCAGGTCGTCCACCGAGTAGGTGTTGAGGACGTCGGCCGCCGTCTGACCCGTCGACTGGTCCATCCGCATGTCGAGAGGAGCGTCGACGCGGTAGGCGAAGCCGCGGTCCGCCTCGTCGAGCTGGAGGGAGCTGACGCCCAGGTCGAAGAGGATGCCGTCCACGGCCGGCAGGTGGAGGTCGGCGACGACGTCCTTGATCTCGTCGTAGACCGCGTGGACGGGACGGAACCGGTCGCCGAACCGCGCCAGGCGCTCCCCCGACAGCGCGAGGGCCTCGCGGTCGCGGTCGATGCCGACGACGGTGCTCTCCGGGAACCGCTCCAGCACGCCCTCGGCGTGACCACCCATTCCGAGGGTGGCATCGACGTGCACCGCGCCGGGACGCTCGAGGGCAGGAGCGAGCAGGTCGAGGATCCGGTCGCGCATCACGGGGACGTGTCGTCCCTGCGCCGGTCCTCGGTCGGTCATGCTGCGTCCTTCGTGCTCGGGTGGTGCTGGGTGGGGGGCCGGGCCGGTGGTGGTGCTGCGTCACCTGGGAGCTGGTCCCCATCCGCTACGTCGCCCGGGACGGGGGAAGTCGTCCCGGGAGCGAAGCGGCTGGAGGCCGGCGCTCAGATGGTGCTGGCGGTGGTGCTGGTGGTGGTGCTGGGAGGTGCGGGGAGGTGCGGGTCGGTCAGAACAGGCCGGGGATGACCTCCTCGGCCGTGTCGGCGAAGCTCTGCTCGGTCTGCTCGAGGTAGGCGTTCCAGACCGCGCTGTCCCAGACCTCGAGGCGCGACCCGGCACCGATGACGGTGACCTCGCGGTCCAGGCCGGCGTACTGGCGCAGGTTGGCGGGGATGGTGAAGCGGCCCTGCTTGTCGGGGACCTCGTCCGAGGCGCCGGAGAGGAAGACGCGCATGTAGTCGCGGGCGACCTTGCTCGTCGTGGGGGCCTGGCGCATCTGGTCGGCGACCCGGACGAACTCGTCCATGGGGTAGATGAAGAGGCTGCGCTCCTGGCCGCGAGTGACGACCAGTCCGCCGGCCATCCGCTCGCGGTACTTCGCGGGCAGGAACAGCCGGCCCTTCTCGTCGAGCCGGGGTGTGTGCGTCCCGAGAAACAYGGTCCGCCACCTCCCCTTTGTCGACCCGCGAGCGCACCCATTCACTGCCTTGATGCCCCACGATACTCCACTCTCCTCCACCGTCAATGATGTTTGGGCTATTTGTCACCGGCGAGTCCTGCGTTTGCGCAGGTCAGCGACGGTGGAGCGAAGTGGAGGGCAACGGACCCGGCCAGACGGCATACGCACACCAGGCGCGGGCGGGGGAACCGTCCCGAACCCTCGTGAACCACCCCGAACGAACCGAACGACTCCCCCGGACGTCGGAGGTGGAGGAAAGTGGTGCTGAGGCCGCAGGGTCCACGGCACTGATGCACGACGGACCTCCATCCGGTCAGGAGTGAGGCGGCCCTACCGGTGACGAGGGTCCATGGGAGAAGATCACCTGACGGGTGGCTCATCCGCGACGAGCGGGGCGGGCCACGACATGGGGACGACAGACGGAGGACAGCGTGACCACGACGGACACGGGGATCGAGACCACGGCGTCACCCGGCTCATCCGCCCGCTCCAGCACGGACGGGAGCACCGACGGGGCCGACCTCGGTCTCATCCACGAGGTCGCCGAGCGCCTCATCGGGGCGATGACCAGCGTCATCGAGGGCAAGGCAGACGTCGTCCGCACCACCGTCACCGTCCTCTTCGCCGGGGGGCACCTGCTCATCGAGGACGTCCCCGGCGTCGGCAAGACGATGCTCGCCAAGACGCTGGCGCGCTCGATCGACGCCACGGTGCGCCGCATCCAGTTCACGCCGGACCTGCTGCCGAGCGACGTGACGGGCGTCAGCATCTTCAACCAGGACGCCCGCCGCTTCGAGTTCCGCCCAGGCGCCATCTTCGCCAACGTCGTCGTGGGCGACGAGATCAACCGCGCGTCGCCCAAGACGCAGTCGGCACTGCTCGAGTCCATGGAGGAGCGACAGGTCACCGTCGACGGGACGACCTACACGCTGCAGGCCCCCTTCATCGTCATGGCCACGCAGAACCCCATCGAGATGGAGGGCACCTACCCTCTGCCCGAGGCCCAGCGCGACCGCTTCATGGCTCGCATCTCGATGGGCTACCCCGCGCCCGGTGCAGAGCTCGACCTGCTCGCAAGCCATGGCTCGAGCTCGCCGCTCGACGCCCTGACGCCCGTCACCGACGCCGAGACGATCAACCGGGTCGTGCACTCGGTCAGCCGCGTCCACGCGAGCCCGGCGGTGCGCCAGTACATCGTCGACCTCGTGACGCGCTCGCGGTCGACCCCGGCGCTGCGGCTCGGGGCCTCTCCCCGTGCAGCCCTGCACCTGCTGCGGGCGTCGCGGGCCTACGCCGCGCTCGAGGGTCGCGACCACGTGATCCCCGACGACGTGCAGATGCTGGCCGGGCCCGTCCTCGCGCACCGTCTGATGCCGTCGAGCGAGACCCAGCTCGCCCGTCGCACCACCGCCGAGGTGGTCACCGACCTGCTGCACCAGGTGCCGGTGCCGCCCGCAGCCCGCTGAGGGGGCGGCATCCATGCGCTCACTGCGGAGCGTCCTGACGACGAGGGGCCGGGCCTTCATCGGCTCGGGGACCGTCCTCGTGCTCGCCGGTGTCATCTTCGGATTCCGCGACCTCACCCGCTTCGGCGTCCTCCTCATCGCGCTCCCGCTCATCTCGGCGGTGCTCGTGCGCACCCGCAAGACCCGGATGCGCATCGAGCGACACACCCACCCCGAGCGGATCAGCGTCGGCCAGGACGCCCATGTCACGCTCTCGTTCGAGAACGTCTCGACCGCCACGACGCCGATCTTCCTCGCGGAGGAGCGCCTCGCATACGTCCTCGGCGACCGGCCACGGTTCGTCGTCGGCCGGATCCCGTCGGGACGCGTGCGCTCGATCGACTATGCCGTCCGCTCCCACCTGCGCGGACGCCACCACCTCGGCCCCCTCGGGGTGCAGGTGCAGGATCCCTTCGGGCTGGCCAACCGCAACGCCGTGCTCGAGGGGACCGCCGACCTCGTCGTGCTGCCGGCCGTGCACCCCCTCTCGTCGAACCGCCGCCCCAGCGCGGGCGTGGGCTCGGAGGGCGAGCAGGCCCAGCTCATCGCCCTGCACGGCGAGGACGACGTGACGATCCGCGAGTACCGCGACGGCGACGACCTGCGCCGGATCCACTGGCCGGCTACGGCCCGCACCGGTGACCTCATGGTGCGCCAGGAGGACCGGCCGGCCCAGCGGCGCGCGGTCGTGCTCGTCGACCCCCGGCCGTCGGCGCACGGCGGCTCGGGAGCGAGCAGCTCGTTCGAGTGGGCGGTGACCGCTGCCGCGTCGGTGGCGGTCCACCTGTGCGACTCGGGGTATGCCGTCCACCTCGTCTGCGCCGAGACGGTCGAGACCACCCGCGCCGCCGAGACCATGACGCCCGACGAGATCCTCGACGTGCTCGCCGTGGCGACCCTGCGCGAGGACACCGGGGAGGACGAGATCCTTCGCGCCGGGCAGGCCCTCGCCGCCGCGGGCGGGTTCCTCGTGGCCATCGTCGGGCCATCGGGTCGTGACGTCACCTCCCGGGTCGCCAGCCTGCGTCAGCCCGGGACGACGGGGCTGGCCCTCGTCCTCGACGCGCGCAGCTTCGGCACCAGCGACGCCGAGGAGGCCGAGCCCCACGTCGACACCCTTCGGCTCGCCGGGTGGCGGGCCATCGCCGTCCGGCGCGACGAGGACGTCGCACACGTCTGGGCCATTCTGACGGCCGCGGCCGTGGGAGGCAGTCGATGACGCGCCGCCGCTGGAGGATGACCGTGCTCGCCGCGCTCGCGACGCTCAGCGCCATCTACCCCATCACCAGCCTCTTCACGGAGACGACGTGGCTGCCGCAGGCGTTCTTCGTCATCATCCTCGTCGCCGGGCTCGGTCTCCTCGGACGGGGATTCACCCGCTCGCGGGGACTCGTCGTCCTGACCCAGGTGCTCGTCACCGCCTACGTCATCCTCGCCCGCTCGAACGGTTCGACCTTCGTCCTGCTCGTGCCGACGCCGGCGACGTTCGAGGCCGCCAACTCCCTCGGCCTCCAGGCGCTCGAGACGGTCAACCGCTACTCCGCGCCGGCGCCGCTCAACGAGGGGATCACCTTCTGCCTCGTCGTGGCGGTCGGGCTCGTCGCGATCGCCGTGGATGCCCTCGCGGCCACGTGGCGCAGCCCGGCAGCCGCGGGGCTGCCGCTGCTCACGGCATACCTCATCACGGCCGCCAACGGTGAGACGGCACTCGCACTGCGCTACTTCGTCGTGCCGGTCGCGGTGTGGCTCGTCATGCTGCACACCACGGCGCGCGCCCAGTTCGGCCGTTGGGGCACGGCCAACCCGGCCGGGGACAGCGAGATCGAAGCCGCAGAGCACGACCGGGACGCCCTGCGCTCCTTCACCGCCGGTGCGCTCAGGCTGGGCGCCGTCGGCGTCGTGATTGCCGTCGTCGTCCCCGCCGTCATCCCCCACTTCCCCCCGCGCTACCTCACCGAGGGCCTCGGACGCAGCAGTGACGGGGGCGGCGAGGGCTCGGTGGGTTTCAACGACACGCTCGACCTGTCGCGGAGCCTGAACAACCAGGACCAGTCGCCCATCCTCACCTACACGACGACGGCGTTCACGCGGGCACCGCTCCGCGTGCTCGCCACGTCGTACTACTCCCGGGGTCTGTGGAGCGTCGCGAGCACGACCGGCCCCCGGCCCGACAACCCGGCGCCGCTGCCGCCGCAGGACAAGCGCCGCGACTACGTCATCACCGTCTCGGACAACACCCTGGCCGCGCCCCGCATCGCCGCGCCCTACCCCGTCGTCGCCGTGGCGATGGAGGGCACGCCGTGGACGATCGACCCCGTCACCCGCGATGTGCGTGTCGGGCGAGCCGTGAGCAGCTACCGCGTCACCTACGCCGACCTAGCTCCGTCGCCACCCCAGCTGCGTGAGGCCGGAGCCCCGGACTCCCCCGACATCACCGACGACGACCTGACCCTCCCGGACCGCTCGCGCGACCTCGTGCAGCGCTGGTCCGACGAAGTCACCCGTGGCCAGGACAACGCGCTCGACAAGGCCATCGCCATCCAGAACCAGCTGCGCGACACCAGCCGCTACACCTACTCGCTCGACCTCGGCGAGCCGCTCCGCGACGGCCAGGGACGCCTGCTCGATCCCATCCAGAACTTCTACGAGACCCGACGCGGGTACTGCGTGCAGTTCGCGACGGCGATGATCATGCTGGCGCGGGCGYAGGGCATCCCGGCCCGCATGGCCATCGGCTTCCTGCCCGGGCAGCTCTCGGGTGAGCACTACGTCGTCCGCGCCAGCGACGCCCACGCGTGGCCCGAGCTCTACTTCCAGGGCTACGGGTGGCTGCGTTTCGAGCCGACACCGGGCGCCCGCGCGGGCACTCCACCGCCGTATGCCGTGCTCGGAGCCGGCTC
>NZ_JBFULD010000270.1:0-5925 GCF_056400505.1 Terrabacter sp. P5_B1 | reverse complement strand
GCTCAGGACTGCGGCGGCAGGTCCTCGAACTCGTAGATGCGGCGGACCTCCACCGACACCTCCTCGAAGAGCGACATGAACCGCTGAGCGAGCTCGAGGGCCTGCTCCTTGCTGTCGACCTTGACGACGGCGAAACCGCCCACGACCTCACGGGCCTCGGTGAACGGCCCGTCGGTCACGGTGACGCCGCCGCCCTCGGTCTTGCGCAGGACGGCGCCGTCCTTGCTCTGGGTGACGCCCTCGGCGGCGAGCAGCACCCCGGACTCGGCGCACTCCTGCATGAACGCGCCCATCGCGGCCTGGAACTCCGGGCTGGGGTTCGACGCCTCGGGGCGGGACTCGTCGATCTTGTGGATCATGAGGTAGCGCATGGCTCTCCTTTGCGTGCGTGCGTGCGTGCGTTGGGTTCGTCCGGTTGGTTCGTGCTCGGTCCGGGGCGACATCGGCCTCAGAGCCAGCCGCGGTCCTGGGCGACGCGAGCGGCCTCGGCGCGGGTCGAGGTGCCGGTCTTGCCGATGGCCGAGCTGAGGTGGTTGCGCACCGTGCCCTGCGACAGGTGGACGACCCCGGCGATGGCGGCGACCGTGCCGCCGCGCAGAGCCACGCCGAGAACCTCCCGCTCCCGATCGGTCAAGGGGTTGGCGCCGTCGACGAGCGACTCGGTGGCGAGGGAGGGGTCGACGACCCGCAGACCCGCGTGCACGCGGCGAACGGCCTCGGCGAGCTGGCGCGCGGGGGTGTCCTTGACGACGAAGCCGGAGGCCCCCGCCTCGAGCGCGCGGCGCAGGTAGCCCGGCCGGCCGAACGTCGTCACCACGAGGGTGCGCACCCCGGGCAGGGCGCTGCGGACGGCGGCTGCCGCGGCGATGCCGTCGACGCCCGGCATCTCGATGTCGAGCAGGCACACGTCGGCGCCCGAGACCCGGGCCGCGTCGACGACCTCGTCGCCCCGGCCCACCWCCGCGACCACCTCGAGGTCGGGCTCGAGCGCGAGCAGCGCCGCGAGCGCCCCACGCACGAGGGCCTGGTCGTCGGCGAGCAGCACCTTGATCGTCTCGCTCACAGCGTCACCTCCAGCACGGTTCCATGACCTTCCGGGCCCGTCTCGAGCGAGAGCCGGCCTCCCGCGGCCCCGACCCTCTCACGCAGCCCACGTATGCCGTTGCCCTCGGGGCGCCCGCCGAGGCCGCGTCCGTCGTCGCGGACGGTGAGACGGTTCGACTCGAGCTCGACCCAGCAGGCGTCGGCGTCGCTGTGGCGCACGACGTTGGTCGTCGCCTCCCGCAGCACCCAGGCGAGGACCATGCGGTGGCGCGGGTCGACGACACTCGGGTCGTCGGGCACGTGGCCCTCGATGCCGGCGCCAGCGAGCGCCGTGCGCGCCGAGGCCAGCTCGTCACCGAGGCGGGCCCCCCGCAGGCCCCCGACGGTCGCCCGGATCTCGGCGAGCGCCTGACGGCTCAGGGCCTGGATCTCGGCGAGCTCGCCCTTGGCACGCTCGGGGTCGAGGTCGACGAGACGCTCGGCCAGCTCAGCCTTGACCGTGACGACCGTCAGCGAGTGACCGAGCACGTCGTGCACGTCGCGGGCCACGCGCTCGCGCTCCTCGACGATGGCGAGGTCGCGCGAGATCCGCTCGTAGTCCTCGCCGCGGTCGGTCATGAGCCGGACCGCCCCGGTCATCGCACCGACGGCGAAGACGATGATGGCCACGACCCAGGTGCCCTCGTCCGGGTCGACGAAGACCGCCACCGCAGTCGCGACCGCCACGCACGCGATGCCCAGAGCGATCGACCACGCGAGCGGCAGCGCGAACATCCCGAACGACACGATGAAGGGCAGGAGGCTGAGGCTGCCGGTGCCGATGAGCGGGACGAGCCCGACCGCACAGCCGACGAGCACGAGCAGGTAGCCGACACCCCGACGCTGCGTCGGCGCGCACCTCCGGTGCAGACGCTGGAGGTGCTGCGCGCCGAGGCCGTAGACGACGGCGAACGTCAGGACGAGCGCCAGTCCGAGCACGACCTGCCAGCCCGGCAAGCCGCTGGAGACGATCGCGATGACGGGGAAGACGAGGAAGACCAGCCACACCGACTGGACGACCCAGCCGAAGCGTTCCCACGGGTTGCGGCCGGGCCAGCCAGACGGCTCCTCGGTCACTGGCGCTCCCGGCCGCGGCGCACGAGGAGCACGGCCGCGGTCCCGAAGACGGCGAGCCAGGCGAGCACGTTGACGATCGGCAGCCACAGCGGGTCCTGCGACCCGTCGGGCAGATAGCCCTCGGTGAGCGGGTAGCGCGCCAGCGCGGCATACCCGTAGAGCGGCGTGAACTTCGCGAACGCCAGCAGGGCCCCGGACAGCGGGATGAAGACGTTGCCCAGGAACGCGAAGATCACCATGGTGCCGCTCGCGGCACCGACCGCGGCCTCGGAGCGGAACGCCGTGCCGACGAGCAGGCCGTAGACGGCGAAGACCGCGGACCCGACGAGGCAGAGCACCGCGCTGAGCACCCAGGCCCGGGCCGACCCGCGGGCGCCGGTCGCCGCACCGAGGGCGAAGGTCAGCAGGATCGGCACGGCCGCCACGGTCATGGCGATGAGCGCCTTCACGGCGATGTAGGACGAGTCGGCGAGCGGGGTGAGCCCGAGCTGGCGACCCCAGCCCTGCTGGCGCTCGACGGCCGCGTTGCCGCCGATGCTCGTCGTCGCGGTGACGGCGCCGTAGGCGGCCATGCTGATCATGACGTACATCGCGACGTTGCCGTTGCCGATGCTCGCGTCCTTGGCGTCGACCGTCGCGCCGAAGATGAGGTAGAAGAAGGCGGGCAGCACGGCGGTGAAGAACATGCCCGCCCAGTCGCGCGTGATCCGGCGCATCTCGAGCAGCGTGAAGGTGGCGTTCATCGGACGAGCTCCTCGTCGTGGTCCTGGTCATGGTCGTGGGCTCCAGCGTCACGGCTGTCGCGCTCGTCGCCGGTCAGGGTCATGAAGGCCTGCTCGAGGCCGGCGGTGACGATCTCGAGGTCGGTGCCGTCGAGGTCGAGCAGCAGCACCCGCGCCACCGCGTCCGAGTCGGCGGCCGTGACGACCACCCGGGAGCCGCGCTCGTCGACGTCGCGGACGCCGTCGACGCTGCGCAGTCGCGCCACGGCCGCGGCGAGCGAGCTCGACGGTAGGGTCGCCGAGACGGTGCGGCCACTCGCGCGGGACCGGATCTCGGCCGTCGTGCCGTCCGCGACGATGCGGCCGCCGGCGATGAGGACGATGCGGTCGGCGAAGGCGTCGGCCTCTTCGAGGTAGTGGGTCGCGAAGACGACGGTACGCCCCGCGCTCGCGTCGGCGTGCATCGTGTCCCAGAAGTCGCGGCGGGCCGTCACGTCCATGCCCGCCGTCGGCTCGTCGAGGACGAGCAGCCGCGGGTCGGGCAGCAGGGCGAGCGCGAAACGGAGCCGCTGCTGCTCACCGCCGGAGCACTTGGACACGCGGCGGTCGGCGAGCGACCTCAGCCCGGCGCGGTGGATCACCTCGTCGACGGGGGTGCTGGCGGCATACGTCGACGCGATCATGCGCACGGTCTCGCGGACGGTGAGGTCGCGCAGCAGGCCGCCCGTCTGGAGGACGGCGGAGACGTGGCCGGCGATGACCGCCTCGCGGGGCCGGTGGCCGAAGACCCGGGCCGTCCCGGTCGTCGGCTCGGTGAGCCCGAGCACCATGTCGAGGGTCGTCGTCTTGCCCGCCCCGTTGGGGCCGAGGAACGCGACGACCTCGCCGGGCTCGATGCGCAGGTCGACGCCGTCGACGGCGCGGACCTCCGTGTCGTGCGACCCGCGTCGAGCAGGGAAGGTCTTGACGAGCGAACGCAGCTCGACCGCCGGAGCCCCCGAGGCGCCGGCGACCGATGAGTGTGTGGTGGTCATGGCTCCACTCTCCCGCGGCGGGACACGACGCGTCAGCAGCACGCGTCACGTCCTGCGCGTGACAGGTGTCATGGGGACCGGGACCGGACAGACTGTGGGCATGGCCGACTTCGAGGTGCATCTCGACCCCCCGCTGCCCGCCCCCGAGGCGTGGAGACGCATCCTCGACCTGCGCGCGCACACCGCGGTCATCCCGCTCACCACGGTGACGGGTGACGCGATGACGGCCGGCGAGCTCGTCGACGGGTCTCGCTTCACCGCCCGGACGGGACTGGGGCCGATGGGCTTCGACGACGTCATGGTCGTCGAGGCCATCGTCCCGCCGACATCGACCTCGGCTGGTCACGCGCGGATCCGCAAGGAGGGCAACGTGGTCCGCGGTGTCATCGACCTGAGGGTGACGCCGACCGCWGTTGGTTCCGCGGTCGTCTGGGCGCAGCGGATCGGGGTGCGGGCGGTGCCGTCGATCCTCGACCCGGTCGTGTCGAGGGCGGCGCGCGCCGCCTACGCCTCGACGCTGCGCCGACTGCTCAGCCGCGGCTGAAACCCGTTCAGCGCCAGCCGAGCTCGGGCGCCACGTGCGTCAGGAGGCTCTCGATGACGTGGGCGTTGTAGTCGACACCGAGCTGGTTGGGCACGGTGATGAGGAGGGTGTCGGCGGCCGCGACCGCCTCGTCCTCGGCGAGGTCACGGACGAGCTGGTCGGGCTCACCGGCATACGTCTTGCCGAAGCGCGCCGTGCCGCCGCCGATGATGCCGACCTGGTCCTCGCTGGCCGACTCGCGGCCGAAGTACGCCCGGTCCAGGTCGCTCACGATGGGGAAGACGCTGCGGCTCACGGAGACCCGCGGCTCGCGCTCGTGGCCGGCCGCCGTCCACGCGTCGCGGAAACGCTGGATCTGCTCGGCCTGCAGACGGTGGAAGGGCACCCCGGTGTCCTCCGTGAGCAGGGTCGAGCTCATGAGGTTCATGCCCTGCTCGGCCGTCCACTCCGCGGTGGCCCGGCTCCCGGCACCCCACCAGATGCGGTCGCGCAGCCCGGGCGAGTGCGGCTCGATGCGCAGCAGACCGGGCGGGTTGGGGAACATCGGTCGCGGGTTGGGCTCGGCGAAGCCCCGGCCGGACAGGACGTCGAGGAAGACCTCCGAGTGCTGTCGGGCCATGCCGGCGTGGTCGCCGTCGTTCGGCTCGTAGCCGAAGTAGCGGAAGCCGTCGACGACCTGCTCGGGTGACCCCCGGCTGATACCGAGCTGGAGCCGGCCGCCGGAGATGAGGTCCGCGGCGCCCGCGTCCTCGGCCATGTAGAGGGGGTTCTCGTAGCGCATGTCGATGACGCCGGTCCCGATCTCGATCCGGCTCGTGCGCGCCCCGACCGCGGCGAGCAGCGCGAACGGCGACGCCAGCTGGCGAGCGAAGTGGTGCACCCGGAAGTAGGCACCGTCGGCGCCGAGCTCCTCGGCCGCGACGGACAGGTCGATCGACTGGAGCAGGGCGTCGGCCGCCGACCGCGTGCCCGAGTGGGGGGACGGGTTCCAGTGCCCGAACGAGAGGAATCCGATCTTCTTCACGTGCGGTCAACAACCGGGGTCGCGACGCTCTTCCCGAACCCCCGTCGACGGCGCCGGACAATCCGGGCCGCCCCCTCGCGCCGAAGCACGAGGCATGATGCGCCTACGACTTGCCCTCAGCGGGATCCTCGCCGCGGTGGCCGGGATCGCCGCCGGCCACCTCGTCGCGGGCTTCCTCGCCCCTGCATCATCGCCGGTGCTGGCCATCGGGTCGACCGTCATCGACCTGACCCCCACGCCCGTCAAGGAGTGGGCGATCGCAACCTTCGGGACCAACGACAAGCTGATCCTGCAGGGCTCGGTCCTTGTCGTGACGCTCGTCCTCGCCGCCGTCGCGGGTCTGCTCGCCCGCCGCCGGATGCCGCTCGCTGTCGGTCTCATCGTGCTGCTCACCGGGCTGGCTGGTGCCGCTGCGCTCCTGYGACCCGCGGCCCGTCCCGT
>NZ_JBFULD010000269.1:0-5951 GCF_056400505.1 Terrabacter sp. P5_B1 | reverse complement strand
GCATACGACTCCGGACCGAGGTCAGCCCACGACGAGCCCCGGGCTCAGCTCTGCTTCGGGCTGACCTCGGGTGCGCCCTGGGGGGCGGGAGCCGACCCGGCCGGCTTCGCGTCGACGCCGGCCTCCTTGCGCTGCTCGGGCGTGATCGGCGCGGGCGCGGCGGTCAGCGGGTCGTAGCCGCCACCGGACTTCGGGAAGGCGATGACGTCGCGGATCGAGTCGGTGTGCGCGAGGAGTGAGACGATGCGGTCCCAGCCGAAGGCGATGCCGCCGTGCGGCGGGGCGCCGAAGGCGAAGGCCTCGAGGAGGAAGCCGAACTTCTCCTGGGCCTCCTCCTGCGAGATGCCCATCACCTGGAAGACCCGCTCCTGAACGTCGCGGCGGTGGATTCGGATCGAGCCGCCGCCGATCTCGTTGCCGTTGCAGACGATGTCGTACGCGTACGCGAGCGCCGAGCCGGGGTCGCTGTCGAAGGTGTCCTCGAACTCCTTCTTCGGTGACGTGAAGGCGTGGTGCACCGCGGTCCATGCGCTGTACCCGAGGGCGACGTCACCCGAGGCTGTCGCGTCGGCGGCCGGCTCGAAGAGCGGTGCGTCGAGGACCCAGAGGAAGCTCCAGGCGTCCTCGTCGATGAGACCGCAGCGCTTGCCGATCTCGAGGCGGGCAGCGCCGAGCAGCGCCCGCGACGCCTTGGCGGCACCGGCCGCGAAGAAGATGCAGTCGCCGGGCTGCGCGCCGACGTGGTCGGCGAGGCCGGCCCGCTCGGCGTCGGTGAGGTTCTTGGCGACCGGGCCGCCGAGCTCACCGTCCTCCTGGACGAGGACGTAGGCGAGGCCGCGGGCGCCGCGCTGCTTGGCCCACTCCTGCCAGGCGTCGAGCTGCTTGCGGGGCTGGCTCGCCCCGCCGGGCATGACGACCGCGCCGACGTAGTCGGACTGGAAGACGCGGAAGGTGGTGTCCTTGAAGTAGTCGGTGCACTCGACGAGCTCGTTGCCGAAGCGCAGGTCGGGCTTGTCGGAGCCGAAGCGGGCCATCGCGTCGTGGTAGGTCATCCGCTGGAAGGGTGCGTCGAGCTCGACGCCGATGAGCCGCCACAGCGCCGCGATGATCGCCTCGCTGAGCTCGATGACGTCGTCCTGGTCGACGAAGCTCATCTCGACGTCGAGCTGGGTGAACTCCGGCTGCCGGTCGGCGCGGAAGTCCTCGTCGCGGTAGCAGCGGGCGATCTGGTAGTAGCGCTCCATGCCGGCCACCATGAGCAGCTGCTTGAACAGCTGCGGGCTCTGCGGCAGGGCGTACCAGGAGCCCGGTGCGAGACGGGCCGGCACGAGGAAGTCGCGGGCACCCTCTGGGGTCGACCGGGTGAGTGTCGGCGTCTCGATCTCGACGAAGTCGCGGGCACCGAGCACCTCGCGCGCGGCAGCGTTCACCTTGGAGCGCAGGCGGATCGCGGCACCGGCCGAGCTCGCGCCGGGACGACGCAGGTCGAGGTAGCGGTGCTTGAGGCGGGCCTCCTCGCCGACGGTGACCCGCTCGTCGATCTGGAAGGGCAACGGTGCCGCGGGGTTGAGGACCTCGAGGTCGCTGACGATGACCTCGATCTCACCGGTCGGCAGGTCGGGGTTGGCGTTGCCCTCGGGGCGGGTGCGGACCTCGCCGGTGACCTTGACGCAGAACTCGTTGCGCACGTCGTGGGCGCCGCCCTGGGCGAGCACCTCGTCGCGCGCGACCACCTGGGCCACGCCAGAGGCGTCGCGCAGGTCGAGGAAGGCGACCCCGCCGTGGTCTCGACGCCGCGCCACCCAACCGGTGAGGGTGACGGTCTGGCCTGCGTGGTCGGCACGGAGAGTGCCGGCCTCGTGAGTGCGGAGCACGGAGGGTCCTTCCGGGACATGGGTTCGGGCGGCACGGCGGGCCACCACGGCTGGGTGGTGGACGAGCAGTGGACGAGCAGTGGACGAGCAGTGGACGAGCAGTGGACGAGCAGGGCACCCGGCCCGCACGTCGGCGGTGGGCACCGAGGACCAATCCTAGACCGCCCGCGCCCCGGCCCTTCCGCCGTGCAGCGCTCCCACACCCGCGGCCTCGGAGGCCAGGGCCGCGACGGTCGCCGCGAGCGCCGGGCGGTCGGTCATGGTGCGTCGCCGGACGAGGCTCACGGTGCGCTCGGACACCGGGTCGACGATGGGGACGGCGACGACGCCGGCGGCCGCGAACGCCTCAGTGCTGCTCGCCGTCGACGTAGAGCCACCGGCCCGCGCGACGGGCGAAGCGGCTGACCTCGTGCATCTCACCGCGACGACGCGCGGCCCCCGCTGATGGTTCGGACCACCGCGCGACGAACTCGACGACGCCGTCGTCATCGTCCGGGCCTCCGCGCTCCGTCCGGAGCACGGTGAGACAGGCCCACTGGGTCGCCGCGTCGAGCTCGAGATCGTCGGGGCGGGTCCTCGGGTGCCACGTCCGCACGAGGTATGCCGCATCACCGACCGCGAAGGCCGTGTAGCGGGAGCGCATCAGCTCCTCGGCGGTCGAGGCCGAGCGATCCCCCGCGTGCAGGGGGCCGCAGCACACGGCATACGCCGCCCCCGTGCCGCAGGGGCACGTCACGGGTCTGGCAGTCCCCAGCGGCCCGCTGGTCACGACCGCGCTGCGCGCTGGGCCTCGCGGGCCGGCCACGGCGCGTCGTGCGGCCGCAACGTCGACCAGCCACGGCCGCGGGACAGGCCCGCGGAGAGCAGCCCGACGAGCGTGGCGGAGTTGCTGATGCGGCCGGCGAGAGCCGCGTCGACGGCGTCGTCGAGCGGCACCCACAGCGGTCGCAGGCTGAGCTCCTCCGCCGTGCGCTCGTGCGCGTCGGCAGCCGCCACCTCCCGCAGGCGGCGGGCGAGGAAGATCCGCACGGGCTCGGGGAACGCGCCGGGTGACGTGATGTCGTCGGCCAGCACGTGCCACTCGTCGGCCGTCAGGTCCACCTCCTCGGCGAGCTCGCGTGCGGCGGCCTCCCACGGCGGCTCGCCGTCGACGTCGAGCAGGCCGGCGGRCAGCTCCCACACGTGACCCCCGGTCGCGTGTCGGTACTGCCGGATCATGAGCACGTGGTCAACGCCGTCCAGCTCACGCAGGGCGAGCACGGCGACGGCTCCGGGATGCGTCACGAAGTCGCGCGTCACCACGCCCCCAGCGCCGAGGTCGACGCGTTCGCGCACGACGTCGAAGATGATCCCCTCGAAGGGCGTCGTCGACTCGAGGACCGGCTCGGCGGTCCACTCCTCGACGAGGTCGGCTCCCGTGCCGCTCGGCGCGTCCAGGCTCACCGGCGGTTCAGCCTGCGTCCGAGGAGGCACCCGACGCGGACACCGAGGCGTACTCGTCCCCGTCACGCTCCGCCCGGCCCGCGTCGGCAGCGGCGCGGTGGCGCTCGACCTCCACGAGCCGCTCACTGCGCTGACGCTCGAGGGCGGCGCCGACGAGACCGGCGAAGAGCGGGTGCGCACGGTTGGGACGCGACAGGAACTCGGGGTGCGCCTGCGTCGACACGTAGTACGGGTGGACCTCACGCGGCAGCTCGACGAACTCGACGAGCATGCCGTCGGGCGACGTGCCGGAGAAGACGAGGCCCGCCTTCTCGAGGTCGTCGCGGTAGGAGTTGTTCACCTCGTAGCGGTGGCGGTGGCGCTCCCGGACCTCGGCCTGCCCGTAGGCGGCGCGGGTGACGCTGCCCTCCTTGAGAGCGGCGGGGTAGGAGCCGAGACGCATCGTGCCGCCGAGGTCGCCGGCGCCCTCGACGAACGCCTTCTGCTCCTCCATGGTCGCGATGACCGGGTGGGCCGTCTCGGGGTCGAACTCCGTCGAGCTCGCGTCCTCGTTGCCGAGGACCGTGCGGGCGTACTCGATGACCATGCACTGCAGCCCGAGGCAGATGCCGAGGGTCGGGACCTGCTTCTCGCGTGCCCACGTCAGCGCGCCGAGCTTGCCCTCGATGCCGCGCACGCCGAAGCCGCCCGGCACCAGGACCGCGTCGACCCCGCCGAGGGCCCGCTGGGCCCCGGCCGGGGTCTGGCACTCGTCGCTGGCGACCCAGCGGATCGCGACCTTCGCATCGTGGTGGAAGCCACCGGCGCGCAGCGCCTCGGTGACCGAGAGGTAGGCGTCGGGCAGGTCGATGTACTTGCCGACGAGGGCGATCTCGATGGCGTGCTCCGGGTCGTGCACGCGCTGGAGCAGCTGGTCCCACTCGGTCCAGTCGACGTCGCGGAAGCCCAGGCCGAGACGCCGGATGACGTAGGCGTCGAGCCCCTCGCGGTGCAGCACCTTGGGGATGTCGTAGATGCTCGGTGCGTCGACGCAGGCGGCGACCGCCGTGACGTCGACGTCGCACATGAGCGAGATCTTGCGTTTGATCGGGTCGGGGATCTCGCGGTCGGCACGCAGCACGAGCCCGTCGGGCTGGATGCCGACCTGCCTCAGCGCGGCGACGGAGTGCTGGGTCGGCTTCGTCTTGAGCTCGCCGCTCGGCGCGAGGTAGGGCACGAGCGAGACGTGGAGGAAGAAGCTGTTGTCGCGGCCGATGAGGTGACGCACCTGGCGTGCCGCCTCGAGGAAGGGCAGCGACTCGATGTCGCCGACGGTGCCGCCGATCTCGGTGATGATGACGTCCGGAGCGTCCGGACCTCCGGTGGCGAGGGCGCGCATGCGGGCGACGATCTCGTTGGTGATGTGCGGGATGACCTGGACGGTGTCACCGAGGTACTCGCCGCGGCGCTCCTTGGCGATGACGTGGTTGTAGACCTGTCCGGTCGTCACGTTGGCGCTGCCGACGAGGTTGACGTCGAGGAAGCGCTCGTAGTGACCGATGTCGAGGTCGGTCTCCGCCCCGTCGTCGGTCACGAAGACCTCGCCGTGCTGGAACGGGTTCATCGTCCCGGGATCGACGTTGATGTAGGGGTCGAGCTTCTGCATCGTGACCCGCAGGCCCCGCGATCTGAGAAGTCGCCCGAGGCTCGAGGCTGTCAGGCCCTTGCCGAGAGAGGAGGCAACGCCCCCGGTCACAAAGATGTGCTTCGTCGTTTCCACCACGGGCTTCGAGTCTACGTCATGCCGACGGGGTCCGCGGCGTAGCGGTCCACCCACCGGCGCGTCTCGGCGTCGGGAGTCGCCCACGTCGCGGCGCGGGCCCGTGCGGCGGCACCTCGCCGYGCCCGGTTCTCCGGGTCCGAGAGCAGGAGGTCCACCTGGGCGGCCACTGCGGACGGGTCGCCCACGGCGACAAGGCAACCCGCGTCGCCGACGAGGTCGGGGAGGCCACCGGTCCTGGTCACCACCACGGGGAGACCGGCCGCCATGGCCTCCTGGACGACGAGCGCGCGGGCCTCCCACCGGCTCGTCAGGACGAACACGTCGGCAACCCGGAGCCAGTCGCCCACGTCGGTGCGAGCCCCCACGAACCGGACGACGGGACCCTCCCCCTCCCGCTGGCGTATGCCGTCCGCCTCCTGCTCGAGTCGGGCGCGCAGCCGCTCGTCGCCGGCACCGACGCCGACCCAGGTCGCGGGGACCCGGGAGAGCCGGGCGGCCCGCACGAGCGTCGGGAGGTCCTTCTGCGGGGCGATGCGCGAGACGGTGAGCACGAGCGGCCGGTCGGGCCTGATGCCGGCTCCGGCGAGCAGGGCACCCCGCTCGGTCGGGGCGAGGGGCTCCGACTGCAGGAGGCCGACGACGGCCGCCGACGCGACGGTGGCCAGCTCGGTCCGGCGCGCCCCCAGCGAGACGGCGAGCTCGACGAGGTCGGCGCTCGCCCCGGTGACGAGGTCGGCCCGGCGCAGCGACCACTCGAGCAGGCGGCGGGTCAGGGCCGCTCCGGCGCGGGCCGGCGCGGATCGCGGGATCGGCGGCAGGGCGTTGTGCAGGGACACGACGAGCCGGGGCTGGGGCCGTGCGCGCGCGACGGC
>NZ_JBFULD010000268.1:0-5960 GCF_056400505.1 Terrabacter sp. P5_B1 | reverse complement strand
TGACCGATCGGCCCGCGCCTGCTGGTAGATTTGGAGTGCCGATCGACCCTGCGTGGGAGAGTCCTCGGGGTGCGCTGCACCTGCGAGGCGCCGAAGGGGCAACATCCCCGGAACCTCTCAGGCGCCAGGACCACGCGGGCGAGGCAACTCTGGAGACACGTCACCGTGCTCGACAGACGGGGAGCGTGTGTCGTCCGCTCGAACCCGTCAGGAGCCCGCATGTCGATCGACCACCTCGTGCCCGTCACCACCGGAACATCCACCGAGACGGTGATGGCCGACTTCGTCAGCCGCCACGTCGGGCCGGCCGGTGACGACGTGCGCCACATGCTCGAGGTGGTGGGTCAGCCCACGCTCGATGCCATGTGCGACCGCGCCATCCCGGGCGCCATCCGGTCGCAGTCGCCGCTCCGGATCGAGGCGGCAGCCAGCGAGAGCGCCGTCATCGAGGAGCTCCGCGGGTTCGCCTCACGCAACTCGGTGCTCACCTCGCTCATCGGCCTCGGCTACTACGGCACCGTGACGCCACCGGTCGTGCGCCGCAACGTCCTGGAGAACCCCGCCTGGTACACCGCCTACACGCCCTACCAGCCCGAGATCTCCCAGGGGCGCCTCGAGGCCCTGCTCAACTTCCAGACGGTCATCACCGACCTCACCGGGCTCGACGTCGCGGGCTCGTCGCTCCTCGACGAGTCGACCGCCGCGGCGGAGGCGATGTCGTTGATGCGCCGCGCCAGCAAGGCACCTGCCGACGCCGTCGTGCTCGTCGACGAGCGGCTCTTCCCGCAGACGATCGCCGTGATGCGCACGCGGGCCGACGCGCTCGGACTGCCCCTGCGCGTCACCGACCTGCGCGGTGTCACCGACCCCGACTCCCTGGCCGCCGCCGCCGACGACAAGCCTGTCGTCGGGGCACTCGTGCAGTATCCCGACGCCACCGGCGAGATCGTCGACTGGACGGCCCTGACGGCGGCCGTCCACGAGGCCAAGGGCCTCGTCACCGCCTGCGCCGACCTGCTCGCGCTCACCCTGGCCAGCGCCCCGGGCGAGTGGGGAGCCGACATCGCCGTCGGCAGCGCGCAGCGCTTCGGCGTCCCGATGGGCTTCGGGGGCCCGCACGCCGGCTACATGGCCGTCCACCGCGGGCTCGAGCGCCAGATCCCCGGCCGCCTCGTCGGCGTCTCCGTCGACGCCGAGGGCCACCAGGCCTACCGCCTGGCCCTGCAGACGCGCGAGCAGCACATCCGCCGCGAGAAGGCGACCTCCAACATCTGCACCGCGCAGGTGCTTCTGGCCGTCATGGCGAGCATGTATGCCGTGTGGCACGGTCCCGCCGGACTCGTGGCCATCGCGAAGCGCGTGGGAGCCCTCACCGCCGCCCTGCGCGGCGCCCTGATCGACGGCGGCCTCGACGTCGAGACGACGGCGTTCTTCGACACGCTCGCGGTCGTCGTGCCGGGTCGTGCGGACGAGGTCACGACCGCCTTCGCCGACCGGGGGATCAACGTCTGGCGCGTCGACGCCGACCGTGTCTCGCTCAGCCTCGACGAGACGTCCACRCCCGCCACCGTGCACGCGGTCCTCGACGCCTTCGGCGTGAAGACGTCCGACGTCGTGACGTCCGGCACCAGCGGGACGGCAGCACACGGCATACCCGAGGGTCTGGCGCGCACGTCCGAGTTCCTCACCCACCCGGTCTTCCACGCGCACCACTCCGAGACGGCGATGCTGCGCTACCTGCGCCGGCTCTCCGACCGCGACTTCGCCCTCGACCGCGGCATGATCCCGCTCGGCTCGTGCACCATGAAGCTCAACGCGACCACGGAGATGGAGTCGATCACCTGGCCGGAGTTCGCCAACCTGCACCCGTTCGCGCCGGCGCAGCAGACCGAGGGGATCCGCACCCTCATCGACGACCTGTCGTCGTGGCTGTGCGAGATCACCGGCTACGACGCCGTCTCCCTACAGCCCAACGCCGGCTCGCAGGGCGAGTTCGCGGGCCTGCTCGCGATCCACGCCTACCACCAGGCGCGCGGCGAGGGCCACCGTCGGGTCTGCCTCATCCCTGCGAGCGCGCACGGCACCAACGCCGCCTCCGCGGTCATGGCGGGGCTCAAGGTCGTCGTCGTCAAGACCGCCGGGGACGGCACGGTCGAGATGGACGACCTGCGCGCGAAGATCGAGGCGCACCGCGACGACCTCGCGGCCATCATGGTGACCTACCCGTCCACGCACGGCGTCTACGAGGACACCATCACCGAGCTGTGCGAGCTCGTCCACGAGGCCGGCGGACAGGTCTACGTCGACGGCGCCAACCTCAACGCCCTCGTCGGGCTCGCCCAGCCCGGGGAGTTCGGCGCGGACGTCAGCCACCTCAACCTCCACAAGACCTTCTGCATCCCGCACGGCGGCGGCGGCCCGGGCGTCGGCCCGGTCGCGGTGCGCGCCCACCTCGCCCCGCACCTGCCCAACCACCCGCTCGCCGCGGAGGCCGGTCCCGCGACCGGCGTCGGCCCGGTGTCTGCCGCTCCCTACGGGTCTGCGAGCATCCTGCCGATCTCGTGGGCCTACGTCCGGCTCATGGGCGGGGAGGGCCTGCGCCACGCCACGCAGATGGCCGTGCTCGGAGCGAACTACATCGCGGCCCGGCTCCGCGAGCACTACCCGGTGCTCTACGCCGGCCACGACGGTCTCGTCGCGCACGAGTGCATCCTCGACGTCCGGCAGATCACGGCCGAGACGGGTGTCACCGTCGACGACATCGCCAAGCGCCTCGTCGACTACGGCTTCCACGCTCCGACGATGAGCTTCCCCGTCGCGGGCACGCTCATGGTCGAGCCGACCGAGTCCGAGAACCTCTACGAGCTCGACCGCTTCTGCGACGCGATGATCGCGATCCGCGGCGAGATCGAGGCGATCCGCGCCGGCGAGGTCGCCGTGGCCGACAGCATGTTGCGACACGCCCCGCACACGGCGCTGAACATCGCGGGGGAGTGGAACCACCCCTACGAGCGCACCGAGGCCGCCTTCCCCGTGGGGGTGCACGCCGCCGACAAGTACTGGCCGCCGGTCAGCCGCATCGACGGTGCCTACGGCGACCGCAACCTCGTCTGCTCCTGCCCGCCGCCGGAGGCCTTCGAGGGCTGATCCCCGACGCCGCAGCGGCCACCACCTCACGGGAACTGCGCCGAGGTGGTGGGCTCTGCGTGCGTGCCACTCGCGTCGAGACCGCGAGTGTGGTTGTCTCCTCACGTGGGAGCCGACGTCGAGCAGGCCAGGTACACGCGTGAGCAGCGGCAGAAGTACCGCGAGAAGGTGCGCCGCGACCTCGACGTGTTCGAGCGGATGCTCGGCAAGAGCGAGTTCGAGTTCGACCGACCCATGACCGGTCTCGAGATCGAGCTCAACCTCGTCAACGAGGACCTCGGGCCCAAGCTCGACAACAAGACGGTGCTCGAGCAGATCGCCGACGAGGACTACCAGACCGAGCTGGCGCGCTACAACATCGAGCTCAACGTCCACCCCCGCCCGCTCCCGGGCGACTCGGCCATCGAGCTCGAGCAGCTGCTGCGCGAGTCCCTCAACCGGGCCTCCGCCAAGGCTGCCGAGGCCCATGCCGGCATCGTCGCCATCGGCATCCTGCCGACCGTCATGCCCGAGCACTTCGAGGGCGACTGGATCAGCGAGAACATCCGCTACGCCGCGCTCAACAACGCGGTGCTCGACGCCCGGGGTGAGGACGTCTGGCTCGAGCTGGAGGGCCCGACGGGGGAGCGCATCGCCCGCTACTCCGACAGCCTGGCCCCTGAGTCGGCCTGCACCTCGATCCAGCTGCACCTGCAGGTGCAGCCCGAGCGCTTCGCCGACCACTGGAACGCCGCCCAGGTCCTCGCCGGCCCGCAGCTCGCGCTCGGCGCGAACTCGCCGTTCTTCCTCGGGCAGCGACTGTGGGCCGAGACCCGGATCCCGCTCTTCACCCAGGCCACCGACACGCGCTCGGTCGAGCTGAAGAACCAGGGCGTCCGCCCCCGCGTCTGGTTCGGCGAGCGGTGGATCACCTCGATCTTCGACCTCTTCGAGGAGAACGTTCGCTACTTCCCGGCGCTTCTGCCCGAGCTCTACGACGAGGAGCCCGAGGAGGTCTTCGAGCGCGGCGAGGTGCCCGAGCTCAAGGAGCTGCGCCTGCACAACGGCACGGTCTACCGCTGGAACCGCCCGATCTACGACATCGTCGGCGGTCGGCCGCACCTGCGCGTCGAGAACCGCGTCCTGCCGGCCGGGCCGAGCATCGCCGACGTCATGGCCAACGCCGCGTTCTACTACGGCACCATGCGCATCCTCGCCGAGGAGGACCGCCCGGTCTGGACCCGGATGAGCTTCTCGGCAGCGGAGGCCAACTTCGAGGAGGGCGCCCGCCTCGGGATCGACGCCAGCACCTACTGGCCCGGCTTCGGGGACGTGCCGGCCACCGAGCTCGCGCTGCGCCGCCTGTTGCCCATGGCCCACGAGGGTCTCGAGCGCTGGGGGGTCTCTGCGGCCGTGCGGGACCGCTTCCTGACGATCATCGAGCAGCGATGCCTTCTGGGCATCAACGGGGCGTCGTGGCAGACCGAGTGCGTCGCCCGGCTCGAGGCCCGGGGCGTGACCCGCGACCAGGCGCTGCGCGAGATGCTCCGCCACTACATCGAGGGCATGATGGCCAACGAGCCCGTGCACACGTGGGACCTCCCGCGCAACTGATCGCGAGCGGGTGAGCCTGTGCCCCAACCCCGCCGGCGTATGCCGTGAGCCCGGGCACCCGGCATACGCCAGCGTTGCGCTTCGGTCAGTCGGAGAGCAGCCGCCAGGGGGAGAGGTTGTACATCCCCAGGCAGCGGGTGGACCGGTGGTGCGTCAGCACGCTCATCGACCCGGCGTCGAGGATGAGCTGCTGGCCGAAGCGCGGGTCCACCCCGAGGAAGGTGGCCGTCAGCACGCGGAGCGCGTGGCCGTGTCCGAAGAGCGCGACGTCGCCGTGCTCGAGGTCCGGCCACACCTTGTCGATGACCTGCTGGGCCCGCGCCGACACCTCCTCGACGGTCTCGCCCGGCGTGGCGCCGGGCTGCACGCCGTCGACGAAGACCTCCCACGGGTGGCCGATCTCGGCACTGATCTGCTTCGTCGTGACGCCCTCGTAGGCTCCGTAGTCCCACTCGCGCAGGAGCGGTTCGACCTCGAAGTCGCCGAGGCCGGCGAGCTCGGCCGTCCGCTTCGCGCGCTGGAGCGGGCTGACGAGGACGCGCTCGAAGCGGTGCTTGCGCAGCACGTCGGCGAGCTCGCGGGCAGCCGCCTCGCCCTCGGGCAGCAGCGGCAGGTCGGTCGTCCCGGTGTGCTGCCCACTCAGCGACCACTCCGTCTCGCCGTGCCGGAAGAGGTAGATGTTGCCGGGAACGACACCGTCGGGAGTGGCCATGACCGCCACAGTATCGGCGACGCCCCGTCGACCCGCGCTGACCTGCGACGCTCCGGCAGACTCTCGGGCAGGCTCTCGGACAGACTCTGGGGCAGACTCAGCGACATGGACCTGCCCTTCCACCTGCTCAACGTCTTCTCGATCGCCGGCCGGCCCTTCTCGGGCAACCCGCTCTGCGTCTTCCCCGACGCTGCGATGCTCACCGACGAGGAGATGCTCGCCTGGGCGCGCCAGTTCAACCTCAGCGAGTCGACGTTCGTGACCTCGCTCGGGGCCGGCGCCACGGGGGAGGCGGACGTGCGCATCTTCACCCCCGGGCACGAGATGCCGTTCGCCGGCCACCCGACGCTGGGCACGGCGGAGGTCGTCGCGGCGCTCGGGGGCGGTCTGGACACGGTGCACCTGCGCATGCCCGCCGGGCGCATCCCGGTCACGCGCGTGGACGGCGGCTGGCGCCTGACGGCCCGGGCGGCCACCCTGCGCGAGGTGGCCGCGAGCGGTGCGGACC